>JAISYG010000056.1 GCA_031270075.1 Dysgonamonadaceae bacterium | reverse complement strand
CCTTTCCTCTTTGAATGGTGTTTCTTCCTATAATGACTTGAATACTGTATTTGACCCTGACGTCGACCTCACGGACGACTCTGCTCCTGACCCCCTTATGTTCCTGCCTGCGGCCGGCTTCCGGCTCGGCAACAGCACTTATGAAACTTTAGATGTGACTGATACGGGCTCCTTTGGCTACTACTGGAGTAGTACGGTTGGCGACGACTCCAGCTGGAAGCAATCGTACCTATTGTTACTCTCTAGATTTAATGTGAGACTGTCCGGAGGCAGTCGCGTGTACGGCGCATCGGTACGCTGCATTAAAGTATTATGAATTATTGACTATTTCCATTTTCCCCCGCCCCCCGCTCGGCGTAGGCTGGAGCCGAGCGAGGGTGCGTATAACCCAAACGGCTAAATCTTTTTACCGGGAAATGATACACAAGGCTGTTTCAAAAAAGTCTCGTGTACCGTTCCCCTGATTCCGAATGTGTTTTTGAAGCGGATTTTGTTCATCGGAACGATTTTTTTAATTAATTTTGCGTCGGTTTTTAATCATCCAATCAATCAGAATGAATACAATCATCCACAAGGAAATTCTCTCGGAAAATGTAGTCCAATTGGTAGTAGAGGCGCCCTTGATTGCCAAGGCGCGAAAGGCAGGGCATTTTGTTATTGTAAAAGTGGGAAAATACGGCGAACGCATCCCGTTGACCATTGCACAAGCCGATGTACCGGCCGGAACCATCACACTCATTATCCAAAGAGTAGGCAAATCGTCCAAAAAAATTGGTGCGCTGAAGGAAGGTGAGTCAATCACCGACCTGGTAGGCCCTTTGGGCAAAGCAACGCACATCGAAAACTTCGGAACCGTGGTTTGCGCTTGCGGGGGTGTAGGAACAGCGCCGATGCTTCCCATTGCCGAAGCTATGCACAGCGCCGGCAACCGCGTTATTACCGTTTTAGCCGCCCGCACCAAAGAATTGATTATTCTGGAAAACGAGATGCGCCGTGTATCGGACGAAGTAGTAATTATGACCGACGACGGCACATACGGACAAAAAGGATTAGTAACTAACGGTATCGAACAAGTAATCCAGCGGGAGAAAGTGAATTTGTGTGTTACCATCGGCCCGGCTGTCATGATGAAATTTGTTTCTTTGTTGACGAAAAAATACAACATTCCTACCGTTGCTTCTCTCAATACGATTATGGTAGACGGAACGGGTATGTGCGGCGCCTGCCGCATAACCGTGGGCGGAAAAACAAAATTCGTCTGCGTAGACGGCCCGGAATTTGACGCACACCAGGTAGATTTCGATGAAATGTTGATGCGATTAAATGCTTATAAAGAGTATGAATGAAAACAGAAATGCTCCCTGGAGGGAAGCCCTGCGCAAAAGCCTCAAAAACAAAGAACGCATGACGATTCCCCGTGTGCAAATGCCGGAATTGGATGCGGAATACCGGAGTCATAGTTACGACGAAGTCAACCGGGGCTTATCGTTGGAACAGGCAATGCTGGAAGCTCAGCGCTGTTTGGATTGTCCGGACCCTACCTGCATCACCGGCTGTCCGGTAGAAATCAATATTCCCGGTTTCATCAAAAATATCGAAAGGAACAACATATCGGAAGCCGCCAAAATATTGAAAGAAACGTCCGCTTTGCCGGCGGTATGCGGTCGCGTTTGCCCGCAGGAAAAGCAATGCGAATGTCGGTGCATCCGGCTGAAAATGAAAAGCGAAGCCGTCGCCATCGGTTATTTGGAACGGTTTGCTGCCGATTATGAACGGGAAAGTGGTTTCATTTCGTTGCCGAAGAGAGAAAAAAGCAATGGGATTAAAATAGCTGTTGTCGGTTCCGGCCCCGCCGGACTGTCGTTTGCCGGCGATATGGCAAAATACGGTTACGATGTTACGGTTTTTGAAGCCTTACACGAAATCGGCGGCGTATTGAAATATGGTATTCCCGAATTTCGTTTGCCCAATGCAATTGTGGATGTGGAGATTGAGAATCTCCAACGGATGGGCGTAACATTTATTACGAATTGCATTGTAGGCAAAACCCTGTCACAAGACGACTTACTCAACGAAGGATTCCAAGGTATTTTCATTGCCGGTGGAGCCGGACTGCCTAATTTTATGAATATTCCCGGCGAAAATCTGGCCGGCGTTTTGTCATCCAACGAATACCTGACACGCGTGAATCTTATGGGCGCCAACCGGCCGGAAACCGACACACCGGTTTTTTCCGGAAAAAAAGCGGCTGTCATCGGCGGAGGAAATACGGCGATGGATTCCGTACGCACGGCCCGGCGGCTGGGCGCCGAACAAGCCCTGATTATCTACCGCCGCTCGGAAGAAGAAATGCCGGCGCGTTTGGAAGAAGTGCATCATGCGAAGGAAGAAGGCGTAATTTTTATGAACCTCTACAACCCCATTCAATACCTCGGCGATGAAAAAGGCCGCGTGAAACAAATGGTTTTGCAGAAAATGACTTTGGGTGAACCCGATGCATCCGGCCGGCGACGACCGGTGGAAATTCCCGGTGCAATCGAAACGGTGGACGTCGATTTGGTCATTGTCGCGATAGGCGTTTCTCCCAATCCGATTGTTCCTCAAGCCTTTTATGGATTAAATGTGAGCCGGTGGGGCACGATTATCGTCAACCAAGATACGCTACAAACCGATTTACCAAAGATCTATGCCGGCGGTGATATGGTGAGGGGCGGCGCTACGGTTATTCTGGCCATGGGTGATGGACGAAAAGCGGCAAAAAACATGCACGAATCGTTTCGTCAAACATTGTCACCGGATATGTAAACGGTTCAAAGCTTCGCGGTAACGCTTGGCATTCCGGTTGTGTTCCTCCAAAGTGGCGGAAAAATTGTGTGTGCCGGAAAAATCTTCTTTCGCACACATATACAAATAAGGATGTTCGCTGTAATTCAAAACGCCATCGATAGCGGGAATCGACGGTATCCGGATAGGGCCGGGCGGCAAGCCCGAATACAAGTATGTATTGTAGGGCGAATCCATTTGTAAATGCACATGTAATATCCGTTTCAACGTTACATCGCCTACGGCGAATTTCACCGTGGGATCGGCCTGCAACAACATTCCTTTTTTCAAACGATTCAAATACAAGCCGGCTACGATGGGATATTCCCAGCGCGAGGCGGTTTCTTCTTCCACAATCGAGGCAAGAATCGTTACTTCCGCCGGACTTAAATGCAAGGCTTGCGCTTTCGACAAACGTTCGTGTGTCCAGAATCGGTCGTGTTCCTTTTTCATCCGTTCCAAAAACTTATCCGCCGGCATATTCCAATACATTTCATAAGTATTCGGGATAAATAAAGTGAGAACGGTTGTTGTATCCAAGCCAAACGAAACGGCAACGGCGGGGTCGTTCAATCGGCTCAATAAATCGCCGGGCGAAAACATCATTTGTCGTCCAATCCGTTCAACCAAATCGTTTTTTAACCGGATATTATTGAAGGTGAGTTTGATCGGAGTTTGTCGTCCGCTTTGCAACATCCGGATAGCGGCTATATACGACATGCCGGGGCGAATGTCGTATTTCCCCGTTTTCATGTTTTGCGGATATTTCATGTGATGCGCCAAACGGTTGAACAGGTTTCGGTTTTTTAAATGCGCCGTCGATTGCAGTTGCGACAATAGCCGATTGTAATCTTTCTGCGCATCCACATACACCGCTACCGGTTGGTCGATAGTAAATGCGGAAGAATGGATTGCATAATAAATAAACCCGGCCGAAAGCGCAGCAATCAGTCCCAAAAAGAATAGGATGCCGATTCCCCATTGAACTGTTTTGTTCTTCATATCCTATTGTGTGAATTTTGAGTGTAAAGGTACAAAAATGTTCCGTTAAATATTGGGTAAGTCCAAAAGATTTTCTATCTTTGCACCGCCATTCGCAAGAATGAGGGCAACAGACGCCTTGGAAGTGTGGGTGAGTGGCTGAAACCAACAGTTTGCTAAACTGTCGTACGGGTAACCGTACCACGCGTTCGAATCGCGTCGCTTCCGCTGTCAAAATTCAAAGATTTGGGTAAGTCCTATACGGTCAGCTCCCTTCGAATTCCCCCAGGGCGTGATTGCAGCAAGGGTAGTTGGTTGTAGCGGCGCGATGTAGTAAGCTTACCCTCTTTTAATGCAATCTTTATCATCGAGTTTAACATAAGAACAAAAATATGAACATATCCTATAACTGGCTGAAAGACTACCTTTCATTCGATTTAACACCCGGACAGCTGTCGGATGCCCTGACTTCTATCGGCTTGGAAACCGGTGGCATCGAAGAAGTGGAAGCCATCCGGGGCGGATTGAAAGGATTGGTTATCGGTCAGGTACTTACATGTGAGGCACATCCCAATTCCGACCATCTGCACGTTACAACAGTGGATTTGGGCGCCGGCGAACCCCAGCAAATTGTTTGTGGAGCGCCAAATGTCGCTGTAGGACAGAAAGTGGTAGTCGCCACTCCAGGAACCATTCTCTATTCCGGCGATGAATCGTTTACCATTAAAAAATCTAAAATACGAGGCGTCGAATCCAATGGAATGATTTGTGCTGAAGACGAAATCGGTATCGGCGACAGCCACGAAGGCATTATTGTTCTTCCCGATGCTACGGCAACAGGAATTCCCGCCAAAGAATACTATAAAATTGAAAGCGATTTTATTCTCGAAGTAGATATTACGCCCAACCGCGTAGACGCCGCTTCGCATTACGGCGTTGCCCGCGATTTGGCTGCCTGTTTGCAGGCGCAAGGAAAAGAAATACAGTTAAAAAAACCATCGGTAGACGCTTTTCACATCGAAGATCCCGTACCCGCCGTTACAGTGATAGTGGAAAACACTATCGCCTGTCCGCGTTATACCGGCGTAACCATTAAAAACGTTGAAATAAAGGAAAGTCCCTCCTGGTTGAAAAACCGTCTGGAAGCCATCGGAATACGTTCCATCAATAATGTAGTGGATGTAACCAATTACGTGTTACACGAAACCGGTCAACCGCTGCACGCTTTCGACCTCCGGCAAATCAAAGGCAACCAAGTAATCGTTAAAACGTTACCGGAAGGAACTCCTTTCGTTACTTTGGATGAAGTTGAAAGAAAATTATCGGACAAGGACTTAATGATTTGCAGCGCAGAAGGCGGCATGTGTATCGGCGGCGTTTTCGGCGGTTGGGATTCCGGCGTTACGGAAACGACTCGGGATGTGTTTTTGGAATCAGCTTATTTCAATCCGACATGGATTCGGAAAACGGCTCGCTACCACGGACTTAATACCGACGCCTCTTTCCGATTTGAACGCGGAGCCGACCCCAATCATACGCTCTATGTCCTGAAACGGGCTGCCTTACTTATCAAGGAAGTAGCCGGCGGCACCATTACCGGTGAAGTGCAGGATGTTTATCCCCATCCGGTTCTGCCCGCCATTGTGGAATTGAATCTACGGAAAGTAAGCAACTTAATAGGCAAACATATTCCGGATAACCTTATTGAAAAAATGCTCAACGGTCTGGAAATTGAAATATTGAATAAACACGACGATAGTTGGAGATTAAGCATTCCTACTTACCGCGTAGACGTAACCCGCGACGTGGATGTTATCGAAGATATTCTCCGCATCTACGGCTATAATCAAATAGAAACAGGCGAAGAATTGCACTCTACCCTATCCTATCAAACGCCAACCGACCGGAGTTACAAATTGCAAAACATTATTTCGGAACAACTTACAGGCGCCGGCTTTAACGAAATTCTCAATAATTCGTTGACCTCGGGTTCGTATTACGCCGGCCTGACTTCCTGTCCGGAAATCCATTGCATACAGTTGCGCAATCCCCTGAGCGCCGATTTGGATGTGATGCGCCAGACTTTGTTGTTCGGTGGCCTGGAATCGATTGTCTATAATCGCAACCGTAAAAACGCCGACCTGAAATTCTACGAGTTCGGTAACGCCTATTTCCATCTTCCCGAACGCCTGAAAGAAAATAATTATCTGACGGCCATTAAGGAAGAATACAAATTGGCGCTCTGGCTCACAGGAAACTCCACTCTCAACAACTGGATGCGTCCAACGGAAAAAACATCAGTGTACGAACTGAAAGCATACGTTGAAAATATTTTGCTCCGCATGGGTCTGCCTTTAAAAAAAATCGTATATAAACCTTGGTCAGACGATTTACTGGCGGCGGGTTTAGCTATCGAAACCCATTCGGGAAAGCAATTGGGTGTTCTTGGCGTGGTTCAAAACGCCGTCTGCAAAAAATTCGATATTCCCGTCGAAGTGTATTTCGCCGAATTGAATTGGGAAGCATTGATGAAGGAAAACAAACCGGCACAGGTCAAATACAGCGAAATATCCAAATTTCATCCGGTAAAAAGGGATTTGGCACTGTTATTGGATAAAGCGGTACCCTTTGCAGAAATCGAAAAAATTGCTTATCAAACCGATAAGAAAATCTTGAAAGAAGTGAGTTTATTTGATGTGTATGAAGGGAAGAATCTGCCGGAAGGCAAAAAATCATACGCAGTAAGTTTTACATTGCAAGATGAAGAAAAAACATTGAATGATAAACAAATAGATTCGCTCATGATACGTATTCAAAAAAATTTGGAAGAAAAAACAGGAGCGCAATTAAGATAAACGAAAAAACATGGGAAGAGCATTTGAATACCGTAAAGCAACCAAATTGAAAAGATGGGGCAACATGGCCAAGGTCTTTACCAAACTCGGCAAACAGATTACAATTGCCACAAGAGAAGGCGGTTCCGACCCCGATTTGAATCCCCGTTTGCGCGTGTTGATTCAGCAATCGAGGAAAGAAAACATGCCGAAAGAAAATGTCGACCGCGCCATCAAACGGGCAACATCGAAAGATGCAGCCGATTACAAGGAAATCATCTACGAAGGATATGGCCCTTACGGCATTGCCATTGTCATAGAAACCGCTACGGACAATAATATGCGCACGGTGGCCAACGTACGCAGTTATTTTAATAAATATGGCGGCTCGTTAGGAACCAGCGGCAGCTTGCAGTTTCTTTTCGATCGCAAATGCGTATTCAAAATTACACCGAAAGAGGGCGTCGACCTGGAAGAATTGGAGTTGGAACTGATTGATTACGGAGTAGATGAAATCGAATACGACGACGAGGAAAATGTCGTATTTATCTACGGTGAATTCCAATCGTATTCAGCTATCCAAAAACATTTGGAAGAAAACGGATATGAAATACACAGTGCGCAATTTGAGTGGATACCCAATGATTACAAGGAAGCTACGGATGAACAACGCGTTACTTTGGAGAAATTATTGGAGAAATTTGAAGAAGATGAAGATGTGCAGAATATTTTTCACAATATGAAATAAAAGAATAATTAATAGACAATAAGAATGAACATTACACTACAAAACACCGATCCGGTGAATGCCACAATTACCATTGCGGTAAGCAAAGAAGATTATCAAACCAAAGTGGAAAAAGCGCTGAATGATATCCGCAAAAATATCGTAATAGACGGCTTTCGTAAAGGAAACGCGCCCAAATCGCGCATTCAGTCCATGTATGGCAAATCGGTGCTGGTCGATGAAATTAATACCCTGGTTTCCGAAAAATTATACGAATATATTCAGGAAAACAACTTGGAAGTTTTGGGTGAACCGCTTCCCAGTCAAAAGGAACAGGCGCCGTTGGATTTCGATAACCAGCAAGATTTCGAGTTTTCTTTCGATCTTGCATTAGCGCCGAAAATGGATGTCCAATTCACAAAGGCCGACAAATTACCCTACTATACCATTATTATATCGGACGATATGGTAGAAAAACAAATCGAAAGCGATAAAACCAATTACGGCAAACACATTCCCGTCGATTCAGTGGAAGTCAAAGATATAGTGAACGGCACTTTGGTTGAACAGGATGGAAACATTACCAACGATTCTGCCGTTCTGATGCCTGCCTATATAAAAAATGAAACAGAACAGGCGAAATTCATCGGCGCAAAAGTTGGCGATGGAATCACATTCAATCTGTATACCGCTTATGAGGGCAACGAAGTGGAATTAGCGTCTTTCCTGAAAATTAAAAAGGAAGATGTAAACGCTCACCAAGGCGATTTTACGTTTACAATTAACGAAATTACTCGCTACAAAGAAGCGGAACTCGGACAAGAATTATACGACATACTCTACGAACCGGGAACCGTAACCTCGGAAGACGACTTGAAAGCGAAAATCAAGGAAACCTATGCGAAGCAATTAGCGCCGGAAAGCGATTATAAATTTTTCATTGATGCAAAAAAAGCGCTGGAAGACAAAGCCAAAGACATTCAATTCCCCGACGAATTTCTTAAACGCTGGTTAATCGCTTCCGACTCCAAACGTACTCCGGAATCAGTGGAAGAAGAATATCCGAAAATCATTGCCGATTTGAAATTTCATTTCATTAAGGAACAAATAATCAAGGAACACGACCTCAAAATAACAAACGAAGATGTAGAACAAAAGGCGGTTGCCTTAGCCCGTTCGCAATTCAACCGATACGGCATGAGGAATGTAACCGACCAATTATTTGAACACTACGTACAGGAAATGCTCAAAACAGAGGAAACTGTCCGGAATTTGGCCAATCAGACAATGGAAGCCAAACTAATTGACGTATTCAAGACACAGGTTACCCTGCAACCCCAAGAAGTAACATTAGAAGAATTTGAAAAATTATTTGAAACTCAAAAACAAGAATAAACAAGATGGAAGATTTTAAAAAATACGCCACTAAGCATTTGGGAATGAATAGTCTGGTATTAGATGACGTAATCAAAGCGCAACGGGAATACCTGAATCCCTATATTCTGGAAGAACGCCAGATGAATGTTACCCAATTAGATGTATTTTCCCGGTTAATGATAGACCGAATCATTTTCCTCGGTACACAAATCGACGATTATACCGCTAATACATTACAAGCCCAATTGCTGTACCTGGATACAGCCGATCCCGGCAAGGATATTTCTATTTACATCAACTCCCCGGGCGGATCGGTGTATGCCGGATACGGGATTTACGACACCATGCAATTTGTTTCGAGCAAAGTAGCAACCATTTGTACCGGCATAGCAGCCTCGATGGCCGCCGTATTGCTGGTAGCCGGCGAAAAAGGCAAACGCTCGGTGTTGAAACACTCGCGGGTAATGATTCACCAACCGCTGGGCGGCGTACAGGGAGTAGCGTCCGATATCGAAATCACCGCCCGTGAAATCCTAAAAATCAGGGAAGAAATTTATACAATCATCGCCGACCATTCGGGACAACCCTACGAAAAAGTATTGAAAGACGGCGATCGCGATTTCTGGATGAATGCGGAAGAAGCTTTGGCATACGGTATGGTCGATCAAATTTTGACAAAAAGATAATGGCAAAACGGATATCACAACATTGTAGTTTCTGTGGGCGGACGGAAACGCAGGTCAATCTGCTACTCACAGGAATAAATGGTTTCATTTGCGACGAATGTGCCGAACAAGCGTACAATATTATCAAAGAAGCCGGTTTGGCTCCGGCAAGCGCCCCTGGTAAGTTTGTCATCTCCCGAAATGAATTGCCCCGCCCCAAAGAGATAAAAACATTTCTCGATCAATACGTTATCGGTCAGGATGATGCCAAACGCTATTTAGCAGTTGCGGTTTACAACCATTACAAACGTCTGATGCAAAAGGATACCAAGGATGATGTGGAAATCGAAAAATCGAACATCATCATGGTGGGCGCCACCGGTACGGGAAAAACCCTGCTGGCCAAAACCATCGCCCGGCTGCTGAAAGTGCCGTTCACCATTGTCGATGCAACGGTGCTGACCGAAGCCGGATATGTGGGAGAAGACATTGAAAGTATTCTGACACGCCTGCTTCAAGTCGCCGATTACAAAGTAGAGCAAGCCGAACAGGGCATCGTTTTCATCGACGAAATAGACAAAATCGCCCGGAAAGGCGACAATCCCTCTATCACCCGCGATGTGAGCGGCGAGGGCGTTCAACAAGGCCTGCTGAAATTGCTGGAAGGTTCTATCGTCAATGTTCCTCCTCAGGGAGGACGGAAACATCCCGACCAAAAAATGATTCCGGTCAACACAAAAGATATCCTTTTCATTTGCGGAGGCGCTTTCGACGGTATCGAAAAGAAAATCGCCCAACGCCTGAATACGCAAGTCGTCGGCTTCATCGCCAGCAAAGAAAGCAAACAAATCGACCGTAACAATTTGATGCAATACATTGCCCCGCAAGACTTGAAAGCATTCGGTCTGATTCCGGAAATCATCGGCCGCCTGCCCATCCTCACCTATTTAAACCCTTTGGACAGGATGGCGCTGCGCAATATCCTCACCGAGCCTAAAAATTCGATTATCAAACAATACATTAAAATGTTTGCAATGGATAATGTCCAATTGCATTTCGATCCGGAAGTGCTGGACTATATTGTTGATAAAGCCATTGAATTTAAGTTGGGCGCCCGCGGCTTGCGTTCCATTACGGAAGATATCATAGTGGATGCCATGTTTGAAATTCCTTCTTCCGACGTAAACGAATTGCTCATTACATTGGATTACGCAAAAGAACATATCGAAAAAGTAGACTATCAGCGGATTGCAGGCTAAGATCGAAAAAAAATCACCATTTTTTGCAAAAAACTCTTCAATTATTTGCATTATTTCAAGACAATACTATACCTTTGCTATAACGGAACTCACTTAGAGAAAACAATGGCAAAAACGGATTTTTTAACAGATGCATTACAAAAAAATTTCGGATTTGGTACCTTTAAAGGGAATCAAGAAGCCGTTATTCGTAATGTTCTAGCCGGAAATGATACTTTTGTCCTGATGCCAACAGGAGGCGGTAAATCTTTGTGTTATCAACTTCCGGCGCTGTTGATGGAGGGCACCGCCATTGTTATTTCTCCACTTATTGCCTTGATGAAAAATCAGGTGGACGCCATGCGCAACTTTAGCGAAGACAACGGTGTGGCCCATTTTATCAATTCTTCTTTAAATAAAACGGCTATTGACCAGGTTAAAGAAGACATCATACAAGGAAAAACCAAATTACTTTATGTCGCCCCGGAATCACTAACCAAAGAAGAAAACATCGAATTTCTGCGCCAAGTGCCTGTTTCGTTTTATGCTGTGGACGAAGCCCATTGTATTTCCGAATGGGGACATGATTTTCGTCCCGAATATCGCCGTATACGACCGATTATCAACGAAATAGCACGTCGCCCATTGATTGCGCTAACCGCTACGGCCACGCCCAAGGTGCAACATGACATTCAGAAAAACCTGGGAATGATGAACGCACAAGTATTCAAATCATCGTTCAACCGGTCGAATTTATATTACGAAGTTCGCCAAAAAGACAAAGATATTGATAAAGAAATTGTCAAATACGTGAAAAACAATCCGGTAAAGTCCGGTATCATCTATTGTCTTTCCAGGAAAAAAGTCGAAGACTTTACGGAAATACTGAAAGAGAATAAAATTAATGCATTAGCTTATCACGCAGGCATGGATTCGCAGGTTCGTTCCAAAAATCAAGATAAATTCCTGATGGAGGAAGTGAAAGTCATTGTCGCTACTATCGCTTTCGGGATGGGAATCGACAAACCTGATGTGCGTTACGTTATTCACTACGATATTCCCAAAAGCTTGGAAGGTTACTATCAGGAAACCGGTCGAGCCGGCCGGGATGGCGGAGAAGGTAAATGTATCGTTTTTTACGCTAATAAAGATTTGAATAAACTGGAAAAATTCATGCAGGGCAAACCCATATCCGAACAGGAAATCGGTAAGCAATTGCTGGAAGAAACCCGGGCGTATGCGGAAACATCCGTATGTCGCCGGAAAGTCCTGCTACACTATTTCGGCGAAGAATATATTGAAGACAACTGTGGAAATTGTGATAATTGTTTAAACCCCAAAAAGCAAGTGGAAGCAAAAGAATTACTAATGTCGGTTTTAGAAACCGTCGAAACCCTGAATAATAAATTCAAGGCAGACCACATCATCAACATCTTGCAAGGAAAAAAGACATCCGAAATCCTTTTGTACGAACACGATGAATTGGAAATGTTTGGAACCGGCGAAGCAGAAGACGAAAAAACGTGGAATGCGGTTATCCGTCAGGCCATGATAGCCGGTTATTTGGATAAAGATATCGAAAATTACGGATTGTTGAAACTAACCGCTGCAGGAAAACAATACCTGGCGAATCCCACTTCGTTCAAACTCACGAAAGACAATGATTTTGAAGAGGACGATGGTGTGGAAGAAACTCCCCTCAGGGGCGGTGCAGCTTGTGCTGTGGATCCGGTGTTGTATTCCATCATGAAAGATTTGAGAAAGAAACTTTCTAAAAGGAAGGAAGTTCCCCCATACGTCATATTTCAGGATCCCTCATTGGAAGCTATGGCAACAACCTACCCCATTACGATGGAAGAATTGCAAAATATTCCGGGAGTGGGAGCAGGTAAAGCCAAACGCTATGGACAGGAATTTATCGACGTTATCAAACGTCATGTAACCGAAAATGAAATCGACCGCCCCGAAGATCTTCGCGTACGTACGGTAGCTAACCGATCGAAACTGAAAGTATCCATCGTACAAAGTATTGACCGTAAAGTCGCTTTAGACGACATTGCCATGACGAAAGGTTTGGAATTTAACGAATTGTTAGACGAAATCGAAGCAATTGTCTATTCGGGAACCAAAATCAACATCGATTATTTCCTGAACGAAATCATGGACGAAGATCCTATTGAAGACATTTACTCCTATTTCAAAGAATCGGAAACCGACGAATTGGAAACTGCCATTGACGAATTGAGCACCGACTATACGGAAGAGGAAATCCGTTTAGTGCGAATTAAATTTATTTCGGAGATGGCCAATTAGCTTCTTCGTTCTGTGAAGCCTCCTGTTTTTTTATGCCTGATGCGGAAACAAATTCCGTTCCTATTCTTGGAGGATACACCGTACCGAATGTCCATACCGACGACTGGTGTTGCGTGCCGGAGAGAGGTCGATATCACCCATGAAACTGTTTCACATTGCGGCTGTATTCCGGTCAGGATCTATCACGTAAAAGTCATTTGTTTTTTGTTTCTGTTCTCCCACAGCGCTCCGTCAGGCTTTAAACCCTAACTCCGCTCAATTTAGGTAGTCTGTCAGACAGATATACTCGTCATTAATTGCCAATCCCGTTTTTATTCAAATGTCTCAAAAAAAATGGCATAATTGTTTGTTGTGT
>JAISYG010000041.1 GCA_031270075.1 Dysgonamonadaceae bacterium | reverse complement strand
AGGTAAAGTAAAAGGCTGCGGGCTTTTCAAAAACGCTTACTGAGTAATTTTTAAAAGCCCGCCTGCAATTTAAAAAAGCAGGCGGGCTTTTGGGGGAAAGCAAAGCAGTAAAACACAATCGGTATTGATTGGCAGGAATACAACGAAGTTGCTATTCCTGCAGTTGTTAAAATGATTTTCTTTTTCATTGCAATTGGATTGTAGATTGTAGATTACAACCTGCCTGAACTTGTGCAATATCGGCGTTTCTGCCGGTTTCGACGGCGGACATTGCGGCGACAATCAGCATGTATTTATCGTCGCTTGCAGCGGTTAAAACCTCGTTGGGGTTTCAGGGGGCAAAAGGTAGCCGCGACTAAGCGATATATTCGAGAGAAAAGAAAAATCCCCAGGCACGTTCGTTAATTAGAAAAATTATCCCAACTGTTTGCATGTAAAATAGTTGGGATTTTCGTATCTTTATGGAAAACCCCGAAAAAACGGTTTAGCGGCCCAAAACGGGGTAATCCAAGCAAAAAAGCGACCTGCGACACAAGCACGACACACCAACCACTGCCTGAATTGAAAATCGGCGAAGCCAAAGGCAGGACTTTCATAACCGCAGGTCAGCGACCTGCGGTTATGAAAATGTTGTCTTTCAGACAATGCACATAGGTTCATTTCTCACCGTAGAGAAATTTATTTCTCTACGCAGAGATATTTATTTCTCACTATAGAGAAATTTATTTTTCACGTAGAGAAATTTATTTCTCTCCTTACGTTTTTCGGCGGATTGGTTACCTACCATCAATGATGCATCCATAGACGAGTGTTTTTACCAGATTGAATCAATATTAAAGTAGAAAAGCGAACTATCCAAATGAATTGAAAAGGGACACGTAATGTGTTCTTTCTATTGCCTTTTCCCTATCCTTTCAGTCCTTTTGCCGTTTCAAAGACAGACCATATTTTTGCCTTTAAGGAATAAAATCCAATTTCTCTTCCGAAAAGTGCCGTTTGATTCGGTTTTTCAGGAATACCTTTCGTCCTGCACGCCGATGAGGCTGTATCAAAAAAGGATGAAGGCAGATGTCAAGCTAAACTACCTCACAAACAACAGTTCCCGATATTTCGGCAATGTCCACAACTCATCGTCCACCGTCAATTCCAATTTATCGATGTGGTAACGAATTTCGTCGAAATAGGGAGCTACTTTATCGTGATAGGCCACCGCTTTCGCCCGTTCGTCATCCACCTTGTTGGCTACTTTGCGGGCTTCGATCATTTTTTCGGTTTTCAATTTGATACACCCGATGCGTTCGGAAATATCTTCGATGATTGCCGTATTGTGCGCCGATAATTGGGCCGCTTTGTCTTTAGCGTATACCTGATGAATTTTATAGACATTATCCAACAGCGCCGATTGGTATTTCGTAGCCACCGGAATAATGTGGTTCATCACCAAATCGCCCAAAACGCGGGCTTCGATTTGCAGCTTTTTAGTGTAGGTTTCCCATTTCACTTCATTTCGTGCATGTAATTCTCTTTCAGAAAACACCTTAATGCTTTCAAATAACTGGATGGATTCGGAAGTTGTATAAGCGTCGTAGATTACCGGAACGCTGGTTTCATCGTCCAAACCGCGTTTCTTTGCTTCGGCTTTCCATTCGTCGCTATAACCATTACCGTCGAAACGGATGGGTTTCGATTCTTTGATGTATTTTTTCAATACCTCAAAAATGGCTTGTTCCTTGGTGGCGCCTCCGGCAATTTTCGCATCCACCGTTTGTTTGAATTCCAGTAATTGGGCAGCCACAATCGAGTTTAGCGCAATCATGGCGGACGAACAGTTGGCAGAAGAGCCTACTGCCCTGAATTCAAAACGGTTACCCGTAAAGGCAAAAGGCGAAGTACGGTTGCGGTCGGTATTGTCCAACAACACTTCGGGAATCTTGGCAATCCCCAGTTTCATCCCTTTTTTAGGATCCATCACAATGGCCTGATCACTGGTGCTATTTTCCAATTTGTCTAATACGGCCGAAATTTGTGAACCCAGGAAAACCGATATGATAGCGGGAGGCGCTTCGTTCGCACCTAAACGGTGTGCATTTTGAGCCGTCATAATCGAAGCTTTCAGCAGAGCGTTATTCTTATAAATCGCTAGCAGGATATTCACTATGAAGGTAACGAATTGCTGGTTTTCTTCCGGCGTTTTGCCAGGAGTTAACAATCCGATACCGGTATCGGTTCCCAACGACCAGTTGTTGTGTTTCCCCGAACCGTTGACGCCGGCGAACGGTTTTTCGTGCAACAATAAACGGAAACCGTGGCGGCGAGCGACTTTCTTCATGATGGCCATAATCAGCAAGTTTTGATCGACAGCCAAGTTCGTTTCGCCGAAAATCGGAGCCAATTCAAATTGATTGGGCGCCACCTCATTGTGGCGGGTTTTGAGAGGAATAGCATATTTATACCCTTCGTATTCCAAGTCTTTCATATAGGCTTGTACCCGTGTGGGAATAGCTCCGAAATAGTGATCTTCCAACTGCTGGTTTTTCGCCGATTCGTGCCCCATCAGCGTACGGCCGGTCAATGCCAAGTCGGGACGGGTGGCAAACAAACCTTCGTCTACCAAAAAATATTCCTGTTCCCAACCCAAGAAAGAAAATACTTTCTTGACTGAAGGATCGAAATAACGACAAACTTCGGAAGCCGCTTTGTCAACTGCATTTAAAGCTTTCAGCAAGGGTGTTTTGTAATCCAAGGCTTCGCCGGTGTAAGAAATAAAAACCGTTGGAATACAAAGGGTATCGTCCACCACAAACGCCGGCGAAGAAGGATCCCATGCGGTATATCCGCGCGCTTCAAAAGTGTTACGAATTCCTCCGCTGGGAAAAGAGGAAGCATCGGGTTCCTGTTGCGCCAACAATTTTCCGGAAAATTCCTCAATGACCTGACTTCCGGGTGCACTTTCATACTCGATGAAAGAGTCATGCTTTTGGGCGGTTCCTTCCGTCAACGGTTGGAACCAGTGAGTGTAGTGTGTAGCGCCTTTTTCGATGGCCCATGTTTTCATACCGGTTGCCACACTGTCGGCCAAAGTGCTATCAAGTGTTTCCCCTTTTTCAATGACACCGGTTAACGATTTTACCGTATCCTTTGGTAAATACTTGGTCCATTGCTTTTTGTCGAATACTAACTCTCCGTAATAATCGGAAGTGAGGGGTACGGGAGCCGACACAACTACTGCTTTTTTCTTAAAAGCTTCTTCTACTGCTTTAAATCTTAAGTTTGACATTTATTTTTGCTTGTTTTATGGTTGTTTTTACGTTATATTGTTTTTTAATGTCTATTTTCAGAAATATTTTGCAAATATACGACTATTTTCGGAATTAAAAAACAATTGGATATTTGTAGAATACTTATTTCAAAGAAATCCCAAATACCAGGAAAATATCTTCTGTATCCGGGTTCAGAATGATTTGACTGAAAACGGGCAAAGAAAAACTATCGGTAATTTTAATTTCCTTGGATGCTTTCAAACTGATGTTGGAAATGGCCAAACGGTCGGCGTATATTCCTTCCCATGGAGTGATTCCAAGCGTTGCTTCCAAATTCACCCCTTTTACCTCAAAGGGATAAGCAGCCTCTATGTAAGTCGAAAACTGGCTGTCCGGTTCGATGAACATCGTATTCCATGCAAGGCGCAACGGAAATGATTCCGGTAAGGTGTAGGAGAGGCCGGCCTCCAAATGATGGGCGTTGTGATAGTTGAAATAATTCAGCGCGTTTTCTCCTTCCCACCAATAGTCTGTAATGGCCAGCGAAACACCTCCTACGGCATAAGCCAGTGAGAAATCCACTTCCTTATTACCCCCGGAAAAATTACTGCTTCCCCACGCTCCGATAGAAAACCCACCACTTGAAAATGTAAGTGAGGGTTGGATACTTGCCCCGCCGCCCTGGTAGGCGCCCCGCCACACATACGAACTTACCACATCGGCGCCTACCGAAAACTCTTGTGCTGTTATTCCCATTGCACACAGCCATACACTCATTGTTAAAACAATCTTTTTCATACCTTTTCTTTTTTAATGAATAAAACTAATGCCTAAAACATCGGCAAAGTAAAGCATTTTGTTTTAATTATGCAAATATTAATGTCATTTTATTTAAAAAAATATAAAATAAAAATCATAATTAATTGATTTAACTATTTTTACTTTCATTAATTATTATTCAAAAAAAAGAAACCGTATAGTCGATTTCCCTATTAGGATGGATGTAGCAAAGCGAAGACCCGCCATTTTCCGATATTGATTAATGGCTGTTCAGGGAATAACGGGTCAAACCCGCCTTGAATTAGGGGATTTCAAACACGAAGGAAACCCGTGAGCCTCCTTTTTCGTTCTTAGCGTTCTTAGAATTTTAGATTCACTCCGATCATTCCGTTGAAACCCTGTGCGGGATGACTATACCACAGGTCGTACTTTTGGAATAAAAGATTGTTGATTCTGACAAAAACCGACAGATTTTCGTTGAATGTCCAGAGGGCTGCTGCGTTCACATCGTGAATATCTTTCATTCGGATAACGGTGGAACCCATTTCCACGGCTTTCCGTCCGGTTTCCAGATGATAATTCAGGTTGATGCGCAGGGGAAGGGTAGAAATTTTATATCCCATATTCCAATCGCCGGTAAAAACCGGTTGGTTCGGGGCTATGCGTTCCGAGATGGGACTGCCGTTGGCATCTTTCGGATTTTCTGTTATATTCCAATCATTGTAAATGAGTTTCAGACTGAAATCGAATTTATCCTGGTATTGATATTTCATCGAACCGCCTAATTGGAATACTTGGGCGTCGGCATACAGTGGAAGTATTTTTTGTCCCACTTTGGATAATTGGGTTACTTCTTTCGCCGGAAAGTAATAACACCAGTCATTGGAATAAAAATGCTCGTCTTTTACCCACCGGTAACCGGAAAATAAATCGACCCCCCATGCGTTGATTGGCGAGAAAGTAATACCCAGCGTGGCATCCAACGGACTTCTCGAATCGGTTATCCGGTAAAGCGGATTTACGTAACGGTTTTCGTAATAGCTATTGTAAGCGCTATTGTCTTGAATACCTCCTTCAGCTGTCAAATAGAGTAATACAGGGTCGGACGGTCGCCAACGGAAACGGATATCCGGCGAGGGGACAAATTTATTTTTGCCGCCCAATTGAATATCTCCTTTCACGCCCAAGCGCACATCCCAAACGTCCCCGTCAAAGGTTAGGTAGGGATTGACCGTGAATGTTACATAATTGGTATTTCCCCGAAATTTCAAAAAAGATTTGTCATAACGCAGGTCGTCGGGCATGCGGTAAAAATACGTTTTGATGGCAGCATCCGTTCCGATACCGGTAGTAGCGTTGATATGCGTATTGAGATTGCCATCCAGGATCATCCGGTTTTCGGTTTTTCCAGCCACTTCGACCACATCGGACGATTGGTGTTTCAACAAAGTATACGTGAGATTCATCCGGTAATTCAGATCTTGAGTTTCTATGGATGTTAGTCCGAGATGTGTTTTCAGCAGATTATTCACTTGGTTAGTAGAAAAATTGTATTCCGGAAGCGGAGCATCTTCGTCTTCAAAATACATGAAGAGTTGCCACTCCGGCGGAAATCCGTAATAATTGAAAGCCGAATAAGTATATTGTGCATCGGCCGACAGGATGGCTTTTCCGAAACGATGGCTGAAATCCATACCGATTCCATTATCGTTGATTTTCATTTTACCTTTGATGGAATCGCGCTGCAAATAAGATACCTGTCCGTTGCTCAATCGGTGCGAGGCAAAAATACTGAAGCGGTCGGTTTCCGATTGGAGGATTTGGTAACCGGCGTCGATGTCGATATTCAGCAGCGTACCGAACCCGGCAGTCAGGTATCCCCGTTGGTTGCTATCGGCAAAACCGGGAAAATAATTGATGGCTCCTAATTTTTGAAAATAGGGAGGGATGACGGGATCTAAGGTATAATTCGAAAATTCCACCTGGGTTTTCGGAGCTTCCGGTTCTTTGGTATCCGGCAGACGGTTGAGTTTGTTGGCGTCGCGCAGATTGGGACTGTATTCCTTTTCGAGGGTTAATTCGCGTTGCAAGTCCGGATTTTTATCCTGCGCCTGTATGGAAAATACAAATGCCGTAACAACCCAAAACAGGCCTGCCATAACATAATGATTCGAATGCAATTGTATCATGATTTTAATTTGTTTAATCGTTCTTTAATACGGCTGTGAATATCGTCTTTCGTATTTTTGTAATTGGTTTGCAGGCTTTCCAGATATTGGCGGGCTTGTAAGCGGTCGCCTTCCGCGGCGTAAATATCCGACAAGAGGATAAAACTCTTAGCCAACCAATAGGCATGAGGCGTACCCTGTTGGATATAATCCTGAATCACTATTTTGGCTTCCAGGGGCTTGCCTGAGTCGAAATAATATTGCGCCAAAAGATAGCGGGCTTCGGCGCCCTGAGCGGTTCGCGTATCGCGCGCCAAGATTTCCAAATCGGATTCGGCCTGTTGCTTTTCTCCCAAACTCAGGTAGGCTTTCGCGCGGGCGTAGCGGGCTTCGATTGTCCATTCGGGATTCAATGTTTCGTCTGCCAGCAAGGGATTGGCAGCGTTAATAATCGCTTGATATTGTTCGAGATGAATGGCCGAACGCAAGACACCCAAAGCGCCGGTAATGCGATTGGTCTTATTGGTGGCTATCGTTTGCAGCTGTTCGTACGATTGCAAGGCTTCGGCATATTGTTTATTATTGTACAATGTTTCCGCTTTCCGTCCCACCGCTTCTTCCGAATACCGGATGCTTTCGGTTTCCAAGGATTCATCTCCCAACGACTTGACATAGTCTACATAACCGGTCAAATCATTTTGGTCGAAATACACCGATTTCAAATCTTGCAACGCCACTTGGGCCTCTTCGCTACCCGGATACCGGGCTATCACTTCCTTATAGGCCGATGCGGCTTCCGGCAAGCGATTGGTGTTGTAGTACAATAATCCGATTTGCAGACCGGCATTGCGCGCCCACGGGCTTTCCGGATAGTCTTTTTGCAATTGTCGGAAGGTTTCGATGGCTGGAGGAAAATGATTGGATAACACATGCGCCCGTCCCTTTTCGTACATGGCGTCCGGCACGTAAGGCGATTGCGGATATTCCCGTATCAATTGCTCCATTTGAATAATTTTTCCCGGATAATTTTTCTGCAAACCCATGACATAGCCCTTTTGAAACAAGGCGTAATCGCCGGTAGCAGGTCCTGCAGTTACTGCCCGGTCGTATGCATTTTCCGCTTCCTTGAACCGGCGGTTATGGAAATAACAATCTCCCAAACGGGCATAACCATCGGCTAAAGCGTTTGTATTGGTTTTTTCCTTGTCTATAAAGGTCCGGAAATACGTTTCCGCTTGTGTATAGTCGCTTTGTTTGAAAGCGCAATACCCCAGATTGTAACAGGCCGAAGCTTCCCAATCGCCGCCGGTAAAGCCGGTATTCAGAAACGCCCGGTAATCCTGGGCTGCCTGCGCATAATCGCCTTTTCGGTAATACGATTCGCCTCGCCAGTAAACGGCTTGTTGTTTTTCGGGAACGGCATAATTGCCGGTAGCAATCGCTTGGGTAAAACGGTTAATCGCCGCGTCGTATTGTCCGTTGGTAAAATCGAGGGTGCCTAAGTAATAATAAATTTTTTGCTTCGCTTCCAGGATTTTCTTTCCGGGATTTTTGATTTTGGCGATGGAAGCCAGCGCCGTATCGTAATTTTTTGTGGTCAGATACACATCCACCAGCGCATCGTTCACACGGTCGGCATACAGAGAGCGGGGATAGGTGTTGATAAAATCTTCCAGCGCCGTTACCGCTTCCCCGAATCCGGCAGCAGCGGTTTGGTGCAACAGCATCGCATAATTATACGAGGCAGCCTCACCGGCCGATGCATCGGCATCCATACGGGCAGCCGACTCAAAGGCCCGCAACGCATTCGTTTGGTCATGTAACTGCAAATACGATTGTCCGAGGTAAAGATAGGCACTTTGTCCCGGTTCGTCGTTGCCGGGATTGCTTTGACTCAGGTAGAGAATAGCGTTGGCGTAATCTTGCAGATGATAATACGATGCTCCCAACACATAAAAATCCTGCGCCTCCCATTCCGCCGGGAGCGGTTTTTGCCCGGCCAACGGTTGCAGGTATTGGATGGCTTGAGTGTAACCGGCTTGCTGATACCAGGAAATACCGGTCATTCGCTTCATTTCGGAACCGTATGGGTGATTGGGGTAGGCTTTCAGCAGCGATTGCCCTTCCTGGATAACCTGTGCGTATTTTTTCTGTGCGAAATAGATTTGTGTAATATAATACGGCAGATCCGGTTGAAAAGCCGCGTGATTCCTGATGCGGATAAATTGGCTCAAAGCGCGGTCGTAATCATTGGATTTATAGGAAATGTAAGCCAGATAATATTCGGCGGCGTCCCGGTATTTCGGACTGTATTGATTCAGTAGAGCGAATAAGCGACCGGCCTCCTTGTCGTTATTGTTTTGCAGGTGAATCACCCCCCGGCGGTAAGCATAATCGGCTTGAAAGTTTTCGGACAAAGCATCCATATCGCATGGCTGAAACCAGTATTCCGCCATCGTATAGTCGTGTTGAGCGAAAGCGACGGAGCCGAGCATAAAGCAGATTTCGTTCCGGTAAGCGGTTTCGGGATAATTATCTAAAAATGCGCGCAAGAGTTGGCCGGCATCGCCCTGTCCCTGATGGAAAGCGGAAGCGACCAACAGATAATCCGGCTCATCCGGTTTGTACGATGCATGGGTTTGCTTCTTGTATTCGATAATTTTATCGATACAACCGGCATAATTTCCATCCGTGAACATCGCCCGGCCTTCCGACAGAAGCCGGTCGGAAGATATAAATTCCGGCGAACGTTGGGCATAAGTGAGTTGAATAACTGTCAACCATCCGGCTAGGAGGATTATTTTTTTCATATACATTTGTTTTCCGTATTTACTGTTTGCAAAAGTAATACATTTTTTTGTTCTTTGAAACATTTACCGCTTACCGTCAAAAGCAGTGTTGCCGGTTTCCCCTACTTTGTGTTTTTCAGTTTCCGCTGTTCTTTACTGGTCGGACGAGAGTGTAGCCCGCAGTTCGGGTATTCGTTTGTTTTTTATATGTTCCCGCAACGCGACGTTCTCATTTTTTTAATTTTCTCCGACAATTTCCCGCTCGTTTTCCCCGCCTGAGGGCAAGGGAAAACGAACGGAAAATGGGAATAGTCAGAATAGTCAAAGTTCTTTAATGCAGCGTATCGACAGCCCGGACGCGCGAGTGCTGCTATTGTCCGCGAACACGTAGTTATAGTGGCTGCCCAAGGTGGACGAGGTGTACATGGCGCCGACAACAACCGTACTGCTCCAGTAGTAGATGCGCTCACCCGGAAGGTACAATTCAGTATTAACGCTTTGCCGGTAGCCCGCGGCAGGCAGGAACATAAGAGGCTCAGGAGCGTCTTCGGCCGTAAGGTTGACGGTAACGGCAAATGTAGTATTCAACTCAGAAATATTCGACACAGAAATATTCAAAGAAGAAAGGCTATAGAAGGCAAAACCGTTCATATTGTTATTAGAAGAAGGCCATGCTATGGAAGGCTTCCCGTCAGACACGCGCACCCAAACAAGATTCTGGTTATTAGCTGGAACATACCAGGTAGTACCGTAATAAGCAGTATTAGTCCCGCCATCCTCGAGTCTAAAATAGTCGCCAACATTCTCAGAAGAATTACCTGCCTCGTTCAGTATCAAAGCCCATTCATGCTGAGTGGGAACACGATAACCCGTGGGGCAGGGGTTGTAAGAGTGGGCAGGGGAAAGCGGGGTGGCACTATTGTACTGGAAGTTAGTCTGATTGCCTAAGCTGCCACCGTTACCCCAAAGGTTCGAATAAGGAGCGTCATCGGAGAGCCACCACCAGGGAGACGACTGTGCCCACACAAACTGCTGGTCAGAGGAATCAGGATCGTACGTGGCAAGGGTATATTGAGTGGTAGTGAACGACGAACTCGTAGCATCGGTTTTTTCGTCACGCAAAATATGGTAAACGTCCTTCCGTCCCCATTGGAAAAAACCGCCATACACCCGGATATTCTTGTCGTCGGTGTGCGAATAAGCCATCTGTTGCTTAGGATCCAAGTCCGGGTCGGCGCCGAGGTTGTAACGCAAGAAAGTCAGCTCTCCGACGGTCTTGTCAACTCCGTTCTTGTCTGTGTAAGAATAGGCGCCACCGGAACCCAGAGGAATAGTCACCTCGTAATTGGAACCCGTTTTGCCGGCATAATAGTTGCCCCTGCTCGCCGCCACGCGCGCCGTCAGCGTGTAGGAGTGACCCGACAGCAAGGCCGAGTTGAACTTCGACGTGGGATTATACTGGGTACCGTGCAATGTCAGGCCGGAAAAAGCCACCGTCAAGGGGTTGTCGTCGCCCGTGAAAACATAGCGCGAATAGCTCGACACCGATTGCGCGCCGAATGCAGTCCACGTCGTGAAAGTCTGCGTCAAAATGGAGGCTCCCTCGTCGGGCACATCGTCTATCAGCAGGGTCAGCACGCCCATGTAACCCGGAGTGAGCGTGGCGGAAGTCAGCCCCGTTATGTTTTCACCCGTCAGCGAAGTATCGATACTCACCATCAGTTTCGGAAACCGGTGCTTGAACGTGATCTCCACCGTCGGCGAGGGTGAGCCGGAGGCTATCGTGACGTCGCCCACCCAGTGCAACAGGTCGATCGACGGGTCGACCGTGATGGTCGTAGTCCCCGAATTAACATCGGGCGAGGTGGTTGTCGTATTGTACGAGATGGCAACCAGCTTGTAGGGTGTGTCCTGTTCCAGTCCCGTGATATTGCCACCGGCGCCCGCCATGAACTCGGCTTTCGTCACGTAGGTGCCGTCGGCCTTGTAGACGATCACGCGGTACTTAGTGTTCTCGGCCATCGGGGTGGTACTGCGCGTCACGGAAGCAGGGTCAATCGAAAGGGTGAACTCCACGGCTGTGCCGTCGTCGGCAGTCAGCACCACCGTTTCGGGTTCGAGGGCTGCACGCGTCAGCGATTGCTCGCCCCCGGCGGAAATCCCCGCGACGCTGATACGAAGCGAAGCCTTGCCGGAAGCGGAAACGCCCCCTTCGTCCTCCGAGCAGGAGGAGAAAGAAAAGACTACCACCGATAGAAAAGCGGTAAAAACAAATGATAATGATTGTGTAGTCATATCCGTTTACTGTTTAATGATGATAAAATTCTTTTTTAAGTCATTAGTTGTTAGCTATAAGCGATTCCTGTCATAGCCCGAAAATCTCTATGTCGTAAATGGGATCCTCGTATATCTCGTCCTCAATCACAGGATAGTAGGAACTCATCCTAATGGAAGCCTGCCCACAGAACGGCTCGATGTCCACACCGATTGTCGTGAAAGAGGGAGCCACATAGGGCAGTTTCGGTTCATGCTTCCCGACAGGCGCAACACCTGCACCGGACATGCCGGAGAGCGTTACGCTTTTCTGAGGGAGGGCCTCCGTATTCTTTTTTTGCAAATAGGCCATCTTTATTAAAAAATTAAATTAGATATTCATTTTTGTTAAATACAATCGGCATACTGTTTAAGGGTTCAATTGTTAATAAAAAAGCCCGTCCGGCTTTCTTCCAAACAGGAAAAAAACCGGACGAACTGGTTGTTATTCCTTCCTTTGCTTCAAGCGTTTGAAGCAGAGATAACACTATGTAACTTATTGATTTACAGTTAATCCGCCGAGGGGGGGGGATTTCGGCACCTTCATTTTGTTATTGAGCACGATGACCAGGGGAGTGAACCCCCTTGCCGGTATATCTATTTTCTGCGCTTCCATACATTCCCTTCTTATGTTTTCTTTGTATTTTATATATTTCGCTGTCTTCTATCAATTGTAAGGGTCAAAGATAAATCTTTTTTTTTATTCTGTCAAATTTAGTACCAAATAAATGTATTACAATACTTTCTCATAAGCCATCCGCCGGTTTTGATTGTACTGCACTTCACCGCAATAAGTAAATCCCAATTTGGCAAAGATCCGTTGCATGTACAGATTATCAAAATTGGTATCTACCCGGAAATTGCGGATGCCTTTTTCCCGGCTCAACGCTTCTATCTTCTGCATATAGCGTGTGGCGACGCCCTGCCGTTTCATCTCGTCCGCAACAGCTAAGCGGTGAACAACGACGTAAGGCCGGTCGCTCAGCCATTGGCCCCGGATGTTTTCGTAAGCCGGCTCTCCGTCGAAAATAACGGCGGCGTAGGCAATCACCGTATCGTTGAGGCACAAGACATGGCCGTAGCCGCACTCCCTGTCATGGGCGATGTTTTCCGGCGACGGATAACCGTCCTGCCATTGCAGGCTGTTCCGTAAACGCATTTGTTCTTTGGCTTGAAGGATGATTTGCCAGATACGGTCCACGTCTTCCATCCGGGCTTTTCTGAGTTGGATACCGTCCATGTTTTCAAGCGAAAGTAATAAAACCCTGTTTGTGCAGTTGTTTCAGGTAAATGGCAATCCGGTACTCGTAGTTGGGTTCGTGATTGAAATGTTCCGACAGGACGCCGCCGATTTCACGAACCGTGCGCCGGCCGTCGATCAGGTTCCATACGGCTGTACCGTGCTCTTCCAAGCGGACACGAATGATGCCCGGTTTGTTTTTAGGCACTAAGTATTTTTGCATGAATAAACTTCTGAAACGGGGGAAAGCTATCACCGATAGCTCTCCCTCTTTTTCAGTTGTAATGTGTTCGCTGATGACAGGAACTAAATCGAACAGGTTGGTTTTTGCTTTTTTCACTTCAAGGAATCCGCTTTTTTCAGTGGAATTTTTACGAAGAAATAAGCAATCACGATAACAATAGCCAAGCCGACACCATACAGCGGATGGGAAACCGGCAACATATCGGAGAAGAAAATATTGAACATCGCGAAAACAGCTACCACCAATCCCATCAGGGCTTCGCCGGCAATCATGCCCGAAGCCAGCAGGACGCCTGTGTTTTCTACCGTCGCCAACTGACCTTCGTTGTATTTCCGACGAGCTACATACAAATCCAGAATGCCTTTGATTAAACCGCCGGCGAAAATGGCAAATACCGTGCTGAACGGTAAATACATTCCGACGAAAATGAGCATCGGGCTTTTAATTCCCATCAAAATAAAGGCTACGCCCAACACCATGCCAGCGATAATGAGCGACCAGGCCATCTGTCCGCCGACAATGCCTTGCGACAATGTAGCCATCAATCCGGCTTGCGGCGCCGAAAGGTTTTTGCTGCCGAAACCGCCTTCGTAGCCTTGTTGGATTCCCATGTTGATATCGCCCTGGTTCAGGACAATCAACACGCCGAACATCACAAAGCCGGAAATAATAACGCCGATAATATCGCCTACCTGCATCCGCCAGGGTGTACCGCCTAAAAGATGTCCCGCTTTCAAGTCCTGGAACATTTCTCCGCCGACGGCCGCCGCTACACACACAATAGCCGCAATGCCCAGCACTGCCGCTACGCCGCTTGTAGAGCCTTTCACGCCGCAAGCGACCAGAATAAGAGCTGTTACTACCAAAGCCGTTAGCGTTAAACCGCTGATGGGATTGTTGCTCGAACCGATAATGCCGACTAAGTAGCCGGATACGGCGGCAAAGAAGAAAGCCAGGATAATCATCACGGTGGAAGCGACAATGGCTACCAGAATCGAAGTGTGAAACAGAAAATAGGTAATGATAAAGGTCAGCACAGCAGCCATGCAAATGCCAATCAGTATCCAGGACGATTTCAGGTCTTTTTCTGTGCGTTCGATACTTTCGCTCGTGCCTTGCGCCGCACGTTTCAGATCTTTTACCGAACGTTTTAATCCGGTACCCAAACTGCTACGCATCCGGTATAAGGTGAAACAGGCTGCCACCAGCATTCCGCCGATGGCAATAATACGGACAATCTCGCGCCAAACAACATTCGCCGCATTTTCCCAGGCCAGGACGGAAGTGGAAACATCCATTCCCTCGTTTACCGGCAGGGAAGCCACGAACGAACTGCCCAGCATCATCAACAGCATGGGCACCATCAAGCCCCAAGCCATTACCGAGCCGCTGAAATTGAGTGCCGACAACCGGGGGCCGATAATGTAACCGACACCCAGATAGGCCGGACTAATGGAAGGGCCGCCGGCCAGAAAACCACCTTCCAGAGTCGCCTTGCCTTTGGCAAACGAAGCGGTTCCGGCTTTGAAGAAGTGCGTCCATTCGGTAGCGAACAAGCGCAGGTCGCCGGCAATCTTTACCACAGCACCGACAATCATCGCCGAAAAAAGGTATTTCGACCCGCCTGCACCGCTTTGTCCTGTTTTATGAATTTCGGCCGCCGCCACGCTTTCGGGAAAGGGAAGTTCCTTGTCTTCCACCATTACCCGACGAAGCAAGGCGACAAACAGTACGCCCAATGTGCCACCAGTTACCAGAATCAAAGAAGCGGTAAGGTAACTGCTGAGCGAACTGAATTCTTCACCACTCCAGATTCCTGCAATATAAAACGCAGGCAAGGTAAAAATAGCGCCGGCCGCTACCGATTCGCCGATGGATCCCACCGTACGGGTAAAGTTTTCTTCGAGGATGCTTCCTTTGAAGAAACGCAAAACAGCCATCCCAATCACTGCCGCCGGATAGGTGGCGGCAATCGTCATTCCGGCTTTCAATCCCAAATAGGCATTGGCTGCGCCTAAAACGACTGCCAATACCAAACCGACGAGCAGAGCGCGAACGGTGAACTCTTTCATGTTCGTATCCGACGAAACAAAAGGGATAAATTTTTTATCTTCCGACATAGGATGTATTGTTATAAGTTATTTCGTTGCATTTTCCAGGCGTTTCATAATGGCAAAGATAAATACGGCGGAAATTAAACATACCGTAATCAGTACCGCCCATATCTGCCACAACTCCATTCCCGATCCCCAGATATGGGAAATGGTTTTACACAGATAATTACCGATGGCTGTGGCAGCAAACCAACCGCCCATCATCATCCCTTTTAATTTGGGAGGCGCTACTTTGGTAACAAAGGAAATACCCATCGGGCTTAACAACAATTCGGCGAAAGTCAGGATCAGGTAGGTGCTTATCAGATAGTTAGGCGAAACCAGCGCATCGCTGACGGCGCCATTCAATGCAGCAGGATTGGCCAAACCGATGGAGCCGATAGCCAGAATCAGGAAGCCGCAAGCGGCAATCAACATCCCCAATCCGATTTTACGCGGAGTGGAAGGTTCCCGTTTGGCTTTGGCCAGGGCGCTGAACAATCCGATAGATACCGGAGTGAGAATGACAACAAAGAACGGATTGAACTGTTGGAAAATCTGCGGCTCAATCCCAATGGTTGCAGGCATATTCGTATATCGGACAATCATCCCTGCCAGCAATGCGGCAAACAGACCTCCCGAAATGAGTTTTCCCCGTCGTGTACCGGCCTGGAATATATTGATACCGACATAAACGGCAATCCACGCTAACGACATATTCAGGATATCAAAACCGAAACGGTTGAATCCCGAAGCGATTTTAGCCGTATAATCCCGCGCAAAGAAAGTCATGGTCAATCCGTTTTGATGGAACGACATCCAGAAAAAGATAACGACAAAAAACACTAAACTCAGGGCGATAACGCGCGAACGGGTTTGAGCCGGAGTAAGTTCTTCGGTAGAAACCGCCGAATTTTTATTGGCTTTCTTCGCCGTTACATCCGCATGTTTATAGGTATTACGGAACAGTTTGTATATCAATATTGAAACGATCAGCGAAATGCATGCAACGCCGAAACCGTAATTGTAGGCGCCGGAAAGCGCTTCGATATAATAGTTGGAAAAGGCGCTCAAATCCATGTTCGACATCCCTTGGGCGCCGGCTAATTGTGTCAACTTTTCGGCATTCCCGGCTGAGATAGAGCCATTCAGATATTGATGCGCTAATGCCGGGATATTGGCATCGTAAAACAGGCTTTGCTTTTTCAGGAAAAAATTAGTAACCGCTGTGGCCGCCGAAGGAGCATACATCGCACCCAGGTTAATGGCCATATAAAACAAACTGAATGCACTGTCGCGTTTGGATTTATGTTCCGGTGCATCGTATAAGTTACCCACCAGCACCTGCAAGTTCCCTTTAAACAAACCGGTTCCGATAGCCACCAGCGCCAGCGCCGCATACATCGTCCACAAAGCCCACGAATTGTTTTGAACAGGCATGGCAAGACACAGATAACCGAAAAACATAACGATTATGCCCGCGGTAACCATTTTTCCGTAACCGAACTTGTCGGCCAGGATACCGCCTATAAACGGCATAAAATAAACAAAGGCAAGAAATGTGGAATAAACATCACCTGCCTGTTTAGCATCGAAACCAAATTTCGCTTGCAGAAATAAAACAAAAATGGCAAGCATGGTGTAATAGCCAAAACGCTCGCCCGTGTTTGAAAGTGCCAAGGCATACAAGCCTTTGGGTTGATTTTTGAACATAACTGTACTTTATTTTAGTGATATTAATGATATTGAAATTAACTAATTTTCGCAAAGGTAACATATATTTATTACATAATCAAAGCATTGTCGCCACTTTTTTTTCAATAGTACCGCAAAAAAAGAATTCACCGGATACGGTAAAAAAACTATACAAAATATCCCTTCCAACTGAACAATTTATTGTAATTTTGCACCGCCAATTCAAAAAAGCGGCATGATTTGTTGACACAAGTTTCAATTTTTATTATTAAGTTAAGTATGAGCAGTTCGAAAGAAAAACTTTTCTCGGAATTTCCTGCCGTTTCCACCGAACAGTGGATGGGAAAAATCACGGCAGACCTGAAAGGAGCCGATTTTGAGAAAAAACTCGTTTGGAAAACAAACGAAGGATTTAATGTCAGGCCATTTTACAGGGAAGAAGATCTGGCCGGCCTGAAAACGACCGGTTCGCTTCCGGGCGAATTTCCCTACGTGCGCGGTGTAAAAAAAGACAATGACTGGTATGTGCGCCAGGACATTGCAGTTACGGATTTTGTCGGAGCCAATCAAAAGGCGCTGGACATCCTCAACCGGGGGATTACTTCGCTGGGATTTCACATTCCTCCCGACGGCGTCAGTAAAGAAAATATTGCCGTGCTGTTGAACGGTATTTTGCCGGAACACATCGAACTGAACTTCACCACCTGCAATCTGCAATCGGTGAAACTGATTCGGTTGCTGGTCGAATATTTCAAGGAAAACCGGTACGATTTAAAGAAAATACAAGGCTCCGTCCATATCGACTTTATCGGCATGGTCCTGCGCAAAGGACATGTGAAAGAAGAATGGTTGCAGGTGATGACGGACGCTATCGCCGCCGCTTCCGAACTTACCCGGTTGAAAGTGCTGGCTGTTAATGCCTGTTTATTGAACAATGCCGGCTCGTTCATCACCCAGGAATTAGGTTATGCCCTGGCTTGGGGAAACGAACTGCTGCACCGTCTGACGGAAGCCGGCGTCGACCCTACCCTGGCTGCCAAGAAAATCAAATTCAATTTCGGTATCGGTTCCAATTATTTTATGGAAATCGCCAAGTTCCGCGCCGCCCGTTGGTTGTGGGCCGAAATTGTCAAAGCATATCAACCGGCCTGCAACACCGATTGCCCGAACGAAGGCCCGGATGACGAATGCCGTTGCGCCGCTAAAATGAATATTTGTGCACAGACTTCAACCTTCAATCAAACGGTATTCGATGCTTATGTGAATCTGCTTCGTACACAAACCGAAGCGATGTCGGCCGGTATTGCCGGTGTCAATTCTTTGCTGGTTAAAACTTTCGACGAAACATATAAAACGCCGGACGACTTTTCGGAACGCATCGCACGCAACCAGCAGTTGTTGTTGAAAGAAGAATGTCATTTCGATAAAGTGGTGGACGCATCCGCCGGATCGTATTATATCGAAACCCTGACCGATACCCTTGCCAAAGAAGCCTGGAACATTTTCCTCGAAACCGAAGAAAAAGGGTTTTACGACTTGGTTTTGGCGGGCGAAATTCAAAACACTATCCACGCTTCCGCCGGTAAACGCTTCAAAGCGTTGGCGCAACGCCGCGAAGTGCTGCTGGGAACCAATCAATTCCCGAATTTCACAGAGAAGATGGGATCTGCGGTGCAAGCAAACGTTCCATCCGGCTCGTGCACCGGGCATCCTAAACCGGTGGGCATCGAAACGCTCAGCACCAAACGGTTGGGCGAAGCGTTTGAAACCCTACGGCTGAGCACCGAACAATCAGGCAAAGAAATAAAAGCCTTTATGCTGACAATCGGTCATTTGGCCATGCGTTTGGCGCGTTCGCAATTCTCCTCGAATTTCTTAGCTTGCGCCGGTTACAAAGTCATCGACAACCTCGGCTTTGAAACCGTCGAACAGGGTGTTGCTGCCGCCCGAAAAGCCGGAGCCGACATCATCGTCCTTTGTTCGAGCGACGACGAATACGCCGTTTACGCTCCCGAAGCGCATCAACTTACTAAAGACAAAGAAATCCTCATCATTGCCGGCGCCCCCGCCTGCATGGAGGAATTGAAAGCTCAGGGCATTACCCATTACATCAATGTACGGAGTAATGTGTTGGAAACATTGCAAGGATTAAACATTCAATTAGGTATCCAATGAAAATAGATTTTAAAAAGATAGATATTAAGAATGCGGGATTTTCAACCAATCATCCTGCTCAAGGAGAGGCACAAGAAACGTGGAAAACTCCCGAACACATTGAAGTAAAACCGGTTTACACCCAAGCCGACCTTGAAGGAATGGAGCATCTGAATTATGCCTCCGGTATTCCGCCCTTCTTGCGAGGCCCGTACAGCGGCATGTACGCCATGCGTCCCTGGACTATCCGGCAATACGCCGGTTTTTCTACCGCCGAAGAATCCAACGCATTCTATCGCCGGAACCTGGCATCCGGACAAAAAGGACTTTCCGTCGCTTTTGACTTGGCCACGCACCGCGGCTATGACGCCGACCATCCGCGCGTAGTGGGCGATGTGGGAAAAGCAGGCGTTTCCATTTGCTCGCTCGAAGATATGAAAGTGTTGTTCGACGGTATTCCCTTGAAAGACATGTCGGTTTCGATGACCATGAATGGCGCTGTACTGCCTATCCTGGCTTTTTATATCAATGCCGGACTGGAACAGGGCGCCCAATTAGAAGAATTGGCGGGAACCATTCAAAACGATATTCTGAAAGAATTTATGGTGCGCAACACCTATATTTATCCGCCTGAATTTTCGATGCGTATTATTGCCGACATTTTTGAATATACTTCGCAAAAAATGCCGAAATTCAATTCGATATCCATTTCGGGCTATCACATGCAGGAAGCCGGCGCTACCGCCGACATCGAACTGGCTTACACACTGGCCGACGGGATGGAGTACCTGAAAGCCGGTATAGAAGCGGGTATTGATGTCGATGCTTTTGCTCCCCGTTTATCCTTCTTTTGGGGTATCGGGATGAATCATTTTATGGAAATCGCCAAAATGCGCGCCGCCCGCCTGCTGTGGGCGAAAATATTGAAAAGTTTCGGTGCCAAAAACCCGAAATCGTTGGCTTTGCGTACACACTGTCAGACTTCCGGCTGGTCGCTTACCGAACAGGATCCGTTCAACAACGTGGGACGTACCTGCATCGAAGCCATGTCGGCCGCGCTGGGACACACCCAATCGCTGCACACCAACGCTTTGGACGAAGCCATCGCTTTGCCGACCGATTTCTCGGCGCGCATCGCCCGTAATACGCAAATCTATATCCAGGAAGAAACGTATATCACGAAGGAAATCGACCCCTGGGCCGGTTCGTATTATGTGGAATCGCTCACCCGGGAACTGGCCGAAAAGGCATGGGATTTGATTCAGGAAGTGCAGGAACTCGGCGGCATGGCCAAAGCCATCGAAACCGGTATTCCGAAAATGCGTATCGAAGAAGCTGCCGCACGTGCACAGGCTCGCATCGATTCGGGCAATCAAACCATTATCGGCATCAACAAGTACCGTCTGGAAAAAGAAGATCCGATCGATATTCTGGAAATCGACAATACGGCCGTTCGCCTGCAACAAATCGAACGCTTAGACAAACTGAAAGCCGGTCGCGACAATGCCGTTGTACAAAAAGCCTTGGATGCGATTACCGAATGTGCCCAAACAGGCAAAGGCAATTTGCTGGAATTAGCCGTTGAAGCCGCCCGCGTTCGCGCCACTTTGGGCGAAATTTCCGACGCCTGCGAAAAAGTGTGTGGAAGATATAAAGCAATCATTAGAACGATATCAGGAGTGTATTCATCAGAAACAAAAGGCGATGCCGCTTTCCGGAAAGCGCAGCAATTAGCCGAACAATTTGCGAAAAAAGAAGGCCGTCAACCGCGTATCATGGTAGCCAAAATGGGTCAGGACGGACACGACCGCGGCGCCAAAGTAGTAGCGACCGGTTATGCCGATTGCGGCTTCGACGTAGACATGGGGCCGTTGTTCCAAACACCGGAAGAAGCCGCCCGTCAGGCAGTGGAAAACGACGTGCATGTACTGGGCGTTTCGTCGCTGGCGGCGGGACACAAGACCCTGGTTCCGCAAGTCATCGCCGAACTCAAGAAACTGGGTCGCGAAGACATTTTGGTGGTAGCCGGCGGCGTTATTCCGGCACAGGACTACGATTTCCTGTACCAGGCAGGAGTGGCGGCGATATTTGGGCCGGGCTCGCCGGTGACGAATGCGGCGGTTACGATTCTGGAACTGTTGTTGGCGGAGTAAGTTTCCTTGTCAGGACACGTAGCGAAGACCCGCCCTCTTCCGATGTTCGTTAACGGCTATGCAGGAAAAAAAGGAGGGTAACTTATTTTAAATTGTTTTTTTAATTTTAATTAATTAAATATCAACAATATAAAAAAAGAACAACAGCGTAATCGGTTAATAGTGAATTTTTTTGTATATTTGTGCCATGTTTCATTAAAAAACAGAAGAATATGGCAGTAAATTATGTAGTTGTACCCAAGGGTAATCCGGCTGACCCGAACGCGCCGAAGAAGTTTTACGCTCACGCTAAAAGCAGCGGCGAACTGACATTGAAGAAATTAAGTAAGGAAATCGCCGAAGGCAGTACGACCGTGAGCGATACCGATGTGCTGGCAGTGTTGAACGATCTGACCAAAATACTGAAACGCCATTTGGACAAAGGTGAGATTGTCCGTTTTGGCGATTTCGGCACGTTTCAGATCGCAATAAGTAGCGGAGGCGCCGAAACGGAAGAGAAGTTCCACCAGTCGCTCATTAAGAGTTCGAAAGTAGCGTTCCGTCCCGGTGTGGATTTGAAGGAAATGCTTGCAACACTTAAATACGAAAAGGTAAAGTAAAAGGCGGCGGGCTTTTCAAAAACGCTTACTGAGTAATTTTTAAAAGCCCGCCTGCAATTTAAAAAAGCAGGCGGGCTTTTGAGTAAAAGGCGGCGGGCTTTTGGGGGAAAGCAAAGCAGTAAAACAAAATTAGATAATGATGTGTAATATGATTTGATATAAAATGAAATAAAAATTGAGCTAACGCTCTTATTCTCCTTACATCTGAAATCTGGTAAATTTCACCTGAGAATAAGTAAGCGAAAGTTCACGTCGAAGGGCGTGAACTGTTCGTGCTTATTAGGTGAAAGGTTTACCAGAGCCCAGATGTAAGAATAAGCAATCAACGAACAGTATCACGCTTTTTTCGTGTGGTTGCATAAAAGAATAATTTTTCAATTAACTTTTTTTAGTAGTAATCATTTAAATAAAGGAAAAGATGAAAAAGTACTCAAAACAGATGCAGCAGCAGACGAGAGTAATGGAGTCAGAAACCATTCAAAAAAACGGAGTTCGTTTGAATGGAAAGCGTTTCCTTGTATTGTGGATGTTGATGGCATGTACAGCGCAAATACATGCACAGGAAACAAAAACAAACGAACTTCCCCGGAAAAGAGATTTAATCTACAAATCCTTTCATTTCGGCGTTAAACAGGGACTTAATATCTCCAATATCAATACAGATGTAGATTACAAGCTTCTTAACAAATTGAATTACAGTGCAGGATTTACTTTTGAATTTAGAGCGACAAAATGGCTCTCCTTTCAACCTGAAATTATTTTTTCACCCAAAGGTTTTAACCTTGAAAACCAGGGAGTAATTTCCGATCTTTCATGGATTGCGCCTCTGATAGAAACTTCGGACGAGCCGTTGATTACAAGATACAGTTATAACCAGCTGTATATTGAAGTACCTGTATATCTAATTATTAAAACTCCTGTCGGCTTCAATTTCGGCGCGGGAGTTTATGCGGCTTTGATGTCGGGTGGTAAAGAATACGAGGAGTTGTACCAGGACGGACACCGAGTTGACAAAGATTATATTGTAACTCACAAATCAAACGCTTTTTATAATATCATTCCCAGATACAGTGACAATCCGTACAAAGAAAACAGCGATTATTACGATAAGTACAATTTGGATAAATACAGAGGCGACCACGGCGACCTGTATTACTCTTATTATAGCAATTTGCTGGAAGGTGAAAATAAATTCGAGTCTTTCGATTACGGGTTGAGTTTTATGGCAGAATATCAAATGCCGTTTGGAGTTGTCATCGGCGCAAGCTACGCTAAGGGTATGACAAATGTTGTCCCAGTAATGGCAGAAAGCAATTATTTCATGAAAAATTCCAATATTAATATTTATCTCGAAGTAAAATTCTAATAAAGTAACTATTTAAAAATATCATTATGCAAACTAAATATTTCAAATCAATCATTTGCCTCGCCGCATTCGTGTGGGTTACAGGCATAGCGTCCATTTTTGCGCAACAAAAGAACAATGACGAAGAACTGCGCCGCCATATCCGTTATGCACAAACCGCTTACAATAGCGGCGAATATCAAGACGCACTCGATGAATACAACGAGGCGTTAAAACTTGCCCCGCAGTACCCTGAACTCTATAAGGCAATAGGTGCTGTGTATGAAAAACTTGCCACTACTGCCCACCTTGAATCTGCCATTACGAGCTATAATCGTTATATCGAACTTGCTCCGGATGCTCCGGATGTTCGCCAAATGAAGGATAAAATCTACGACCTTGAGTATATAATTAAAAAACAAAGAGAACAGGATATTATCTTAGATGATTTGAGCGGAGAATGGGTGGCGATAGATAACATAGAAGTATCTAAAATCGAGGATGATGGAAGGATAGGGTTCTTTTCCGATTTCGTTTTTAAGATTACCGAAACGTCAAGTGCCGGAGAACAAAAAACAGGAAAATTCCAGATCGAAATGCTTGAACCCGGCAACAGGTATTACAGTGCCAACTTGATTGAAAAAAAGATAAATATCGTTCCTGCCAAAAACAATTCCTTTACCTTTACCTTTGCCGACGCCGTCGTACATACGCCAAAATCGGGAGGATATAATACGGGAAGATTCTTAGGGCGTATACTTGGCTCAACAACCGGCGCCGATTGGTTAGGTGAATTGTCGGACATTGCAATCAGCACTATGCAGGAAAGCGATCTGCCGAGCAATACGCAAACCGCTTATGCCTTTGCGCTTAAATACGACAAAGGAAAATTAGTCGGTTCGGTAAATATTGTAGGTAAATTTGCCGATCCCACGCGGCAGCAAACCACAGCAAACGAAGTCTATAAAATAACTTTTGTGAAAAAAGACGATAAATTAAGAGAATTGCTCCGCGCTACGCTTGACGACAAACCCGAAGTAATAAATACGAATACGAGGAAAGACAAATGGGGAAATAAGTTGTCCGACAAGGAAATTGCCAAAAGATTGTATTCCTTTAATCCGCAACTGGGGAAAGAATATTACAAAACTAAAAATACGGAAACCGCAGCAATCGTAATGAGTATTGCTTCAATACCTGTTATGGCGACAGGTATATTATTGTGGGGATTGAACGAAGATAATCCACAGTTGATAACCACGGGGAAAACAATGTTTTTTAGTTCATTGGCCATTGAAATTATTAGTCTTAGTGTAGGAATATCTGCTACATCAAAAAAAGGTCATCTTGTCAAGCAGTATAACGAGCAAATTACGCAGCAACATAAACAAAAGCCAACTGCAGAACTCCGTTTGGGTGTAACTGCTTCGGGCGGTTTGGGATTAACGTTGAATTTTTAGCGATATGCAAACGAAAATAGTGTTACTTGCAGGCAGTTTGTTTTGCGCTGTCGGATCATCGGCGCAAAACAATGCCTTTCTGCAAAAATGGGAAACACAGGTGAAATCGCAACGCAGCAATGCTTGGAACACGGCTACACGTAATGCAACCGCACCGCAAAACCGGACTGTACATGTATTGTATTTGCGCGGTGCAAAAGTGGCGACATTTCTCAGTAGCAGCGAATGTGAAAACGAAAAACAACAGTTAAAAAACATTGTAAGTCAAATGCTTCCCTCTTCCAATAGCGACGAAATGAAACAACCGGCGACAAAAGGCAGAGATCACCTTGAAAATGTATTACTTAGAAAAAAGGCCGAAGCCGACGCCAAAACTAGAACAAAAAAGGCTGAAACTGACGCTAAAAACAGGCAGGAATTACTCGCGTCGGTAGAACATCAATGTGCGTGCCGGAGTGAAAATAACCCCCATTACACTTCCAATGCAAAGTCCGGCGATTCAGGCTATGGTGATTTATTCACGCCGGCAGTTGGCGAAACCGATAAAGACAGCCCATCAAATTCGCTCTTTGCCGATAACCCGCAAACACAGTACGAGAATATCTTTGATGCGCCTTCCGCCCGCACTTCAATTCGGACAAACACAGATGCAACACAGGAGGTGAGTGTAAATTTTGACAATATCGGCGCATACACGGGCAGCGGTATTCGCGTCGGAAATCCAAACTGGAAATCGGACTGGCAAACGCCAGTTGAAATAGAAGAATCAGACTATACGATAAATAAATTCGACGCCATTAAAAAAGAAATTGCTATCGACCTGAGATTCAGAAATGAAGTTGCCATCTCCATTCAGGCATTTTTGGAAAACAGAACAAGCAGTATTCCGCAACTGTTGCGCGATTTATACAGGGAACGAACGGGTTTTGATATTGAAGATTTGCGAAACAGGAAAAACTTAACAGATGAAGAACGTGAAATTGCAGAAGATTACAATCATTTTGTAAAACAAATGGCGATTGAACTAGATTATCAGGCAAACGAAGCAAAGAAAAATCCCAATCCTGAAAAAAGACTGATAGATAATGCAATTATGGCAAATGATATTTATGAACCGGGTTCAAAAGGATTAAAAGATACAGACTGGCATCCGCTTACATCTTCGTGGGGAATAGAGGATAAAACGATTGCGCAGACGATAGACGCAATAAACAGGTTTAATGAAGACGGCAGCGGATTTTATGCACAAATGTATAAAAATGAACTGACGGGGGAATATACGCTTGCTTTTAGAGGTAGCAATCTGAATAATCTATCAGATATTAATGATTGGGTAAATAATGCTATGCAAGGATTTTCCATATTAAACCCACAATATGCAAATGCAGCTATAATCGGTCAAATGTTAAGTGATTGTAAAGAAAAAATAAATATTGTCGGGCATTCGCTGGGCGGCGGACTGGCTACGGTTGCCGGACTTAAAACAGGTTTCCCGACTTATACATACAATCAGGCAGACATAAGTCAGGGAACAGTGGACAAGTATAAATTAGATGTAAGCAAATCTGACAATATTACAGCCTATTACACTGATGGCGAAATTCTTACCACATTACAAAATGAAACTCGCGATTATAATACGCTTATTCCGCTGGGACAAAAAATCAAAACAGGAAGCGTGGCTCCAACAGAAGAAAGTAAGACTTTGTCCGTTATTTCCAAAACTGCGGATGTGGCAGCTATTTTTGGAGTTCCGTACTCCGAATTTACAGCAAAAGCAGCAACAGTAATAAATAAGGGTATTCCTTTGGTTGCCATGCTTGACGGACACCGTATGCCGCACACGGAACAGCATCTTCGTTCCATATATGGCGAAAGTCAGGTAAGATGGGAAGGCTACAATAATGTTCAATTGGTGTTGAGAAATAATAATACATATTCTAATTTGCTTATCAATACAAAATAAAGCGAATTGAACAATGGTATAAATTAGGCGCTACCATCTATGACAGAGAAAGTGTCGGAGTGCCTGTGCTTGTATATTCTTCGGAAAACCAATCACTGCAATTCCAAACAGACAAAAGCAGAACCACTGTGGGTGCAGAACTGTTTTTGCGGTTTAACATTGAAATAAAGGGAACAGGTGGTTCTGGGTCATTCGATGCAAGTTACAATATGGATAAAGATAAATTTGAATAGGGAGAAACCGTCAAAGTGGGCATAGTAAAAGGAAATGTAACCAATTCGGGTGTAGATCTGAGCATTGCCGGAAGTGGCGGTTATGTAGGCACATTCGTTAATTTGAAAAAATTATTTCCAAAGCGGCTCGTGTTGCCAATTATTGAAAAAGCCCATTTTATAAATCGGTATTTCGGGGTAGGCGGCGAACAGTGCAAGCAACTTGTTTTTAATTTCGTTGTCGGGATTTATGGCGTTGCAAAGATAAACCATAGTGGAAATTACGACAAAGGGTTTCTTTTCCTGCACAGGCGTTACTTTGTACTGCAACCACTGATTGCGTGGACTGCGAGGCATAATGGGGCGTTTCAAAATGTCGCGCCCAAAGATACGTGAATGGTGGGCAATAACATTGCGCATGTAAGAAATGGCGGCTAACCAACTTATCAAATCATTGACGGAATTTAACCCGAACTCGTTGGCTATTGCTGACTTGGCAGGGAGTTGGTGTTGCAGATTGTTGTATATTTTTGAGAGCGTTCCAAAAGTAGCAACTTCTAAAATCAACCAAACATCGGGCGTATCGGTGGGATGTTTGCGCCGAAAATCTTTTGCAAAATCTTCACCACTGCGGGCAAACTCGTTTTGCAAATCGGCTAATAGTTCTGCGTATTTTTCATTGTCTATCACAAGGTTATCGTTTAAATACCAAAGCCCGCCATACGACTGCGACAAATGATAAATGAGTTTGGTACGCAGGGCAATTTCGATAAATTCTATTGCATCAAAGAGGATTAAGCGCAACTGACGGTCAAAATTGTAACGAGCGATAACATCTTCAAAGCAAGAGTTTGGCGCAAAAATGTGATTTGTGCAGTCGGGTTGCATATCGCGCCAATAACTTTTGAGGCGGAAATAACTGATATGATTCAAGTAAAAAGCCGCCTTTTGTTCGTCTTTCAGCAACATTCCTCTCGACTTGAGCAGGGCGATTTGTTCTGCGATTGTTCTTGAATCTTGATTTACAGGCATTTTTTAGAAAAAAAATAACCCGCTGGCTGTTCTTACGGGAAGCGCAACGGGTGTTGTTATCTTTAACGCGGGGCGAAGCCCATTGTTTGCAATTATTACAGCGACAAAAATACAACTTTATTTTGAATTAACAATGGGTTTGGGTGATTGCTTTTTTAAGAAAAATCTTATTGCATTGATTTTCGCCCCAAGTGCCTTCGGTGCAAAAAGACCACTATATTTGCTCACCTCAAAATAAGTCGCTATATTTGCTCCCGCAAAAACAAATTCAAACAACTTTGAAACAGGCATTCTCTATATTACTATTGTTTCTCTTTTTGTTTACATCCAACCGGTTGTCGGCTTCCCCCACATCCGATTCGTTTGTTTTGGTATTGGACGCAGGACACGGTGGAAAGGATCCCGGTTCGATTGGCCGGAAAGCCAAAGAAAAAGATATTACCCTGGCCGTAACCTTATTGACGGGGAAATACATATCCGAACAGTATCCCGACGTGAAAGTGCTTTATACCCGTAAGCGCGATATGTTTGTGAAACTGCACGAACGGGCCGACTTTGCCAATAAAACCCATGCCGATCTGTTTATTTCCATTCATACCAATTCGTCAGAATCATCTTCACCGAAAGGATTGGAAGTGTTTGCCTTCGGCGTTTTCCGGTCGGCGGAGAACCTGGAGGTTGTGAAACGGGAAAATTCTGTTATTTACCTGGAAGATAATTATAAAGAAAAATACGAAGGTTTTGATCCGAACTCCGCCGAATCGTATATTATCTTCGAATTTATGCAGAATAAATATGTGGAGCAAAGCCTCGAATTTGCTGCCATCACACTCAACGAACTCAAATCCTGCGCCAAGTGGAACAATCGTGGCGTGAAACAAGACGTATTTTTGGTCTTGCGTGAAGTCAGTATGCCACGGATATTGATCGAATTGGATTTTATTTCCAATATCGAAGCAGAAAAATTAATGATGAGCGAAGCCGGTCAAAAGAAATATGCACAGGCGATTTGCAATGCTTTCGGAAAATATAAAGCCGTTTACGACCGGAAAAATAAGATCAAGTCCACGAAACCGATTGCTCAAAAAGAAAAAGCATCCGAAAATACGAATAAACCGAATACAACCCCAGTAACAAAAGACAGTGAGAAAAACGGTCACGCCCATGTCCGGCGGGTGTATAAAGTGCAGCTTATGGCATTACCCCAGCCCTTACCGGCTAACTCTCCTCACTTGAAAGGCTATAAAGCGAATTATTACAGAGAGAATAAATTATATAAATACACTTATGGAGAATCGGAAAGTTTGGAAGAAATATCCCGAATCCGTACATCCTTATCAAAAGATTTCAAAGATGCTTTTATCGTCGCTTTTGAAAACGGGGTAAAAGTGCAAATGAAGTAAAGTCATGAAGAAATTATTTACAAAAGAAGTTCGAATAGCCGTTATCACCCTGATTAGTTTGATTGTTTTATATGCGGGCTTAAATCATTTAAAAGGCATCAATGTATTTAAGCCGGCCAATCATTATTATGTATCCATGCCCGATGTATCGGAGTTGCAGGTTTCCAGTCCGGTGTATGTAGATGGGTTTAAAGTAGGTATCGTTAATGCTATTTTATTCGATTACAACCATCCGGGAGCTATTTTAGTACAGATGAATCTGGATAAAAACATGAAAGTGCCGGTAGGAAGTTATGCCGAATTGAAATCGGGTTTAACTTCGGGCGCTTACCTCAGTTTGAAACTGAATACTTACGTCAGCACGTATTTGGCCATAGGCGATACCCTTGCCGGACAATCGCAAGAGGGATTTATGAATCAACTTTCATCCGTATTACCGCAGGTTGAAAAACTATTGCCTCGTTTGGATTCCATTTTATTGGGAATACAAGTGTTGGTTCATCATCCGGCCTTAAACCAATCCTTTGAGCATATCGAAGCTACGACCATCCATCTGCAAAAGTCGTCGGAACAACTGAATGCGCTATTGGCAAAAGATGTTCCGGTGGTATTGTCGAATCTGAATCAAGTATCGTCCGACTTTTCGACCATAAGCGGAAACCTGAGAAAGGCAGATATTCAGGGAATGGTTACAACACTCGACCAGACTATCGGGAATATCCATAAAATCACGCAACAGCTAAACGATTCGACCCATTCGTTGGGGCTTTTGCTCAACGACCGTTCGTTGTATCAACACTTGGACAGTGCGGCGCGGAACGCTTCCGATTTGTTGCTGGATTTGAAGCAAAACCCGAAGAGATATGTTCATTTCTCTATTTTTTAAGCTTTATTCTCCGTTTGGTGATTTTACCGAATAAAAATGCGGTGATAAAATACTAATGCCGGCATTTTGAAATTGATCTTGAATGTTTTGCCGTAAATCGGATGTAACTGCACTTAATTTATCGGCGTCGTTGATAGATGCATTGATTTCGTAGGATACATGAAAATCATTGAAAGCGGTTTCGAGAACAAACGGTTCCGGATGGGACACTACATCCGGTGTCTTTTGTGCCGCTTCAATAAGCAATTGATGTACTTGCCGCCAAGGCACATTATATCCCACCGTTACAGGGAAATGAATAATCAATCCGGTAGTTCGGGCTGCTTCGCTCAGATTGATGGTCTGTGTATTCATAATCGTGGCATTGGGAATCGTAATAATTTCATTTTTCAATGTTCGTATGCGGGTAACCACCGGCGTTTTTTCCAATACATTGCCGATGATATCATTGAGCCGGATTCGATCGCCGATTTGAAAAGGCCGCATATAGGTAATGATAATTCCGGCAATCAGATTACCGATAGCGGAACTCGAACCGAAAGAAACCAGCACCCCAATAAAAATGGATATACCCTGAAAAACACCGGAATCCGACTGGGGCAAATACGGCCAAATCAAAACCAGCATAAAAGCATATAGCAAAAACCGGATGATGCTGTAAGTCGGTTGCGCCCAGTCGGGATAAAATCCCCTGATTTTCAGTCGTTCGTTCTCAATTTCATTCGAGATATAGGCCAATCCCCTGATAACATAGTGTATAATATACCATATAACAACAATGATAAATACATTGGGAATATAACCTATAATGACCCAAAAGATGTTTTTCAGCGGGGTCAGGATATACGAAATGATTTGCATGGCCATGTTTTCCGTCTGCGGGAAAATACTGAACAGGATGGGTATGGATATCAGCAACTGAAAAATAATGACCACCCATTGCAAGATCTTCAGGATAAAGAAAACCACTTTTTCCTGCTTATCTATACTGAGGAATTCATATTGCCGGATGAATACCGGTTGAAGATACCGATTGATAACCGTCTTCACTTTAAGTTTCAATTTCCGGAAACCGAATTTGGTAAGCCAGATAAACAGCGCTTGCAGTAAGATGATCCCTGCAAACCAAAGAATGTGTTTGACAAACTCATAAGTATCCGTATGCGTAGGTTCGATACCTAACGCTTGGATGATTGAATCCCATAACTGATTTATGTTCATAATGTTTTATTTTATATAACTGCAAATGTACAACAAATAATTTGAAAATAAACAGCCTGTTCCCGCATCACTCCTCAGGGAACCGCCATTTGTATATTTGAAAAAGTCTTTGTTCCTTTGTATTCCAAATAATAATTGTATAAAAATAAAGAAAGATGGCAACAGGATACTGCCAACTCGTCCGATGATAAAAATGACACCACAAGAGCAATGTATTTAGATATTATGCAGATAGTCAGATAATGAAATTACAATTATGGGTAGTCGGGAAAACTGCGCAGGACTTTGTAGACCGAGGCCTGACCGCATTCTGCGAACGGATCAAACATTATCTTCCGTTTGAAATGCAAGTGATTCCCGACATCAAAAACACGAAAAACCTTTCGCCCGGACAAGTCAAAGAAAAGGAAGGCGAAGGCATTCTGAAACTCATCCAGCCGGGGGATTACCTTGTTTTATTAGACGAACACGGCCGGGAATTTACTTCTTTTCAATTTTCGGAGTATCTGGAACGGAAAATGCACATCGTTCCCAAATCCCTGGTTTTTATTATCGGAGGCCCTTACGGATTTTCGCAAAAAGTGCAGGAAGCGGCGCAAGAAAAAATAGCCCTCTCACTAATGACCTTCTCGCACCAGTTAGTCCGGTTGGTTTTTGCCGAACAACTTTACCGGGCCTTGACGATATTGAACCACGAGCCTTACCATCATGAATGAAAAGCCGTCCAACTGTCAAACGCCGGCGAAAGAGTGGCACCAAGTCTGGATTCCGCAGGTTTCGCACTTCGGTTTACGGGCGATGCAAACATAACGCCCATGCAGGATAAGCCAGTGATGGGCAATCGACCACAGTCGCCGGGGAATATGCCGGGTTAATTCCTTTTCGGTTTCCAAAGGCGTTTTGGAATGATTGGTCAACCCAATCCGATTGGCCACACGGAAAACATGTGTATCTACCGCCAGGGCGGGTACATCGAAAGCGACCGATGCAATGACATTGGCGGTTTTCTTGCCTACACCCGGCAAACGCATCAAGTCGTCGATGGTCGACGGCACCTTTCCCCGATAGTCCGTTATCAGCATCCGGGCCATTGCCACCAAATGACGGGCTTTGTTATTGGGATAAGAAACACTTTTAATATATTCATACACCGCTTCCTGATTGGATGCGGCGAGCACTTCCGGCGTGGGAAAAGCCTCGAACAAGGCGGGCGTAATCATATTCACCCGCTTGTCTGTACATTGAGCGGCCAGGATGACGGAGATCAACAGTTGGAAGGGATCTGTATAATGCAATTCCGTTCCGGCTTCCGGCATATTCCGTTCAAACCAGGCAAGTACGTTGTTGTATCTTTCCTTTTGATTCATCGCATCGTCAGGTAGCGTATTCAAATTGCCGCAGAAAACGCACATCGTTTTCGGAAAAGAGCCTCAAATCTTTGACCTGGTATTTCAGGTTGGTAATGCGTTCGATACCCATTCCGAGGGCATAACCGGAATAAACGTTGGAATCGATGCCGCAGTTTTCCAGTACATTCGGGTCGACCATGCCGCAGCCCAGAATTTCCACCCAGCCGGTATGTTTACAGAACGGACAACCTTTTCCCCCGCACAGATTACAACTGATGTCCATTTCGGCGCTGGGCTCCGTAAACGGGAAAAACGACGGTCGCAAGCGGATGTTGGTTTCCGGGCCAAACATTTCCTTGGCAAAAAACAACAGTACTTGCTTCAAATCGGCGAAAGAAACATTTTGATTGATATACAACGCTTCCACCTGATGGAAAAAGCAATGGGCGCGATACGAGATGGCTTCGTTGCGGTACACCCTGCCGGGGCAAATGATGCGGATGGGCGGTTGCGTCTTTTCCATCACCCGCGTCTGAACCGACGAAGTATGCGTACGCAACAGAATATCGGCGCCATGCATCACAAAAAACGTATCCTGCATATCACGCGCCGGATGGTCGGGCGCAAAATTGAGGGAAGAAAACACGTGCCAGTCGTCCTCTATTTCCGGACCTTCGGCAATGGAAAATCCCAAACGGGCGAAAATATCGCAGATTTCCTTCCTGACAATGGATAGCGGATGCCGGGTTCCCAGATGATAGGGATAAGAAGTGCGGGTTAAATCCATTGCTTCGTCCGGAGTATTCCGGTTTTCCAACAACTCTTTCAGGGTGTTGATTTTTTCTTGCGCCTGCGTTTTCAGGATGTTCAATTTCTGACCGATTTCCCGTTTTTGTTCGGCGGCTACTTCGCGAAAATCATTCATCAGGGACGAGATTTCGCCTTTTTTACTCAGGTATTTAATGCGTAAAGCATCCAGATCTTCGCTGCTGTTGGCCTTTAACTGTTCGATTTCCGCTAAAAGGGCGTCGATTTTTTGAATCATATGACTGTATTTTATTTTCAGAGGGCAAAGTTAGCATTAAATTCAATTACACACAAACGGATAAAAAGGTGGTTAATTCTTTTTTTGAGGTGCGATGATTTTTTTGCATACGCTGTGTTGGATGGTTATACCCACCCTCGCTCGGCGAAGGCTCCAGCCTTCGTCGAGCGGGAGCTGAGCAATTTTTTCCTGTTTTGCAATCTTCTCATTTTAATGCCTTAGTTCTACAAATCCTTACAAACGATTTCTCCGGCTTTGTAAATAATTAAGCCGTCATTTGTAACACCCTGAACAATAACAGAATAATATCCTTTTGTTGCGGGTATTGAAAACGCAATGGAAGTTTCGCCTGTTTCGTCGGTATTCACATTCGGATTCCAATAAATCAGGGGGCTATGCGCCTGCTGACTGAATTTTGCCGGAAGGACATATCCCAACGGTTTGATTACCTTTGTATTATAGCGTACTTCTTCAATTTTTGAGTAATCGAAATTTCCTTTTTTGGTAGTAAATGAAATGACGCCGTTTCCGCCGCGTGCGCCCCAAATCACGCTGTTGCCGCTTTTGAAAATATCAACCCGTTCCACATTAAACAAATCGATTACATCAAGGTCGAATTGGGACGTTGCCGTGCCGTCTTCGTTCATTGATTCCAAAATAACGCCATCCACGGCAATGGCTGCGAATGATTTGCCATAAATACTGGATGCACCTCTGATTATCACATTATCGCCTATCACTTGCAAGCCGGCAATTCGCCGCAAAAGTTCGTGCACGCAGGTGGCATTCAGGTTGCTTATTTTTTCGCTGTCGAAAGAAATATCTGCCATTGCAGCATAGGGATTGGCCGGCTTTTTTGTTTTTTTGCCTTTAATAACCACTTCAGCAAGTTGAATGGTTTTGATGTTGTCGTACATACGGTTGTATTGCTTCGCTTGCTCAATAATTGTCGAATCAATCCGAACAGGCCAATCAATGGAATCGACAGTGGGAAAATTATCCTCGTCAATTGTCAGCGCGACGTTGTTTTTGCCTTTGGCTTTGTATGCCTGTACCACAAACTCCGTTTTGTCGGGGAAGTCCATTCCATTAAAAGAAAAAATTCCGTTCTTGTCGGTTGTTGTGGAGGTGGCGTACATTGTTTGCAGCGACAGAATATTTACCTGCGCATCGGGAACGGCTTTTTTGTTCCCGATATTTTTTACTTTTCCCGAAACCGCCTGTCCCCATTCGATAAAACCGGGCAACTTGTCCATTTTTCCTTTGATTATTTGCGGAATATTGTAGCGTTTCCATGTTTCGTCCGTAACAAAATCGGAGTGAAACAGCAAATAATCCCGTATGTTCTTCGTTGTGTCAATCAGGGTCAGGTTGTCGTCGGTAACGGAAACCGAAAAATTACCGGAAATGTTTTTATTATGATTGTCGGTTAATATAAATTTGATTTGAAGTAAATTGTCTTTATTTTCAACCAAAAAGTTCAAATGCGCGTGGTCATCGTTTACGCAGGGAAGCATTTTCTGACCCAAAGGACTGTAATTGTTATCCAGCAAAACAACCTGCAAAACACCCGAAGAAAAATTCTGTTTCGGAAAAAGCAGTGTCTTTGTGTCCCATTTCCACTCTTCGAGATACTGCACAATGCCTCGTGTGTGGATAAGTAAATACTGCGGCAACGTATCGCGGCTGTTGCGGGTAACGCGCAACGTGTCGTTTTTCCATTCTGCCGAAAGCGGCGGTAAAACCTCGTCATTACTGCGAAAGCGCTGTGCTACGGAATGTTTGTACGCTTTGTTTTCCGCTTTTACGGGCGAGGCAATAAAAATATCTTTTTTGAAAAAGAAATCGTGTGAAAGTCCGTACATTGCAGTCGTGTAGGCGCGTAGCGAATAATTTCCTTCGGGCA
>JAISYG010000038.1 GCA_031270075.1 Dysgonamonadaceae bacterium | reverse complement strand
ATTTTTCCATGCGCTTTTCGGAAAATGTTTTTTCAAAGAAAATTTTGTCCATCTATTGCATATAAATTATTTTTCGTACCTTTGCGCCGCAGTCCCGGGAACTTCCTCTCTCGAATATCGTATGTCGATGATGAAGCCGGGTTTTTTATTTCTGTCTGCATTTCCCGTTTCTTTTAACAAATCATTCATATCAAATCTATTCAATTTCGAGGACAAAAGTAGTGAAAAAATTTCGTAAACAAAGAATGGTATTTTTCCGGCTAAATCTTTTTTTTGGGGCGCTATTATATCGCACAAAGTTGATTAGGATTTGTAAGATTAAAAGATTGATAGGATTAATTGACCAAGTAAATCCTACTAATCTTTAAATCCATGCAGAAAAAAGCGAAACCTGTGCAGAAATACAGGATTCCTGTTTCGGAGAATGTTCGGAACAAATCAGCAACAAACAATATCTTCATACAACTGCCTCATACGCTTGCGTAAATGCAACACAGCATAATGTTTGCGTGATAGCAGCGTATTAACTGCGACGCCTGTAGTTTGGGAAATTTCTTTTACCGGAATACCGTCCAATTCCGTCAACTCGAAAACCTCGCGCTGTTCGGCAGGAAGTTCGGCAAGGGCTGTTTCCAGTTCTTCCCACACAAGCGAGCGCAGATATTCTGTTTCAGGCGACGGCGATGTTTCGCTGTTGAACAATACTTCCGAGAAATCTGCCAGAATTTCGTCTTCACTTTCATCGTTTTGATAGACCGGCATTGTTTCTTCCCGTTTTTTGATACCGTGATTGATAATTGTGTTCCGCGCTACACGGTACAGCCATGCCGCAACCTCCTCAACCGGATTTATGGCGGAATTAACGGTTTTCGCTAACTGGTAAAAAACGTCTTGCAGAATATCTTCCGCATCTTCTCTGTTATCCACTCGTTTGCGAATAAAAGATTTGAGTTGCGGTCGATATTCTACGATCAGTTTCTCGAGATTGTCCCGGTTTACCTTCGCCACGTCAATTTTTCTTTTCGGTTTCTTCATCATCGAAAAAATCGTGTCCGAAACCATGAGCGAAAGGGTGTCTGAAACCGTGATGAAAATGGTGGCGATTCTTGATAAATTCCTTGCGTTCTTCGGGCGTCATTTTCATCCATTTTTCACGGATGGGATTACGTCTATATCCTTTCATTCCCATAAATGCCGAGATAACCACAAATTTACTCAATCCGGCGAGCAAAGTCAACAAACCCAACGCCTGCCAAAAATGAATGGCGGTGATTCCGAAAATCTGCGGAAGCAAAGCGTTCCACAACAACATAAAAACGGCGCTAAATCCGGCTATTGCCGCTAATCCTAACAATAAATGCCAAACCATGTGCAAACTTCTTTTCATAACTTTTTAATTTTTAATACAAATAACAATATCTTTTTGAAACTTTCGCAATCCGCCTTTTTTTTACTTGCTATATTCATCAATACAGTTCGTTCTTGCAGCGGGATATGTAGTTGACAAAACAACTGGTGTACATCGCAGTAGGAATGCACTCCGGTTGGGAAACATTCCATGCAATTCCTGTTTATTGGATAATCCGTCATACCCGTTCGACTAATTTTAAAGCGTTGAATTTACATGTTACCAAACAATCTCCACAAGCAGCACATTTGTCCGGATATCTCACGATGGCATGTATTTCCGTTTCATCCGTTACCATCTCCAATACATGGCGCGTACATCTTTTGATGCAGCGCCGGCATCCGGTGCAATTATTTTCGACAACACAGATTACTCTGTTTCTGTTCTTCCGTCTGCGGTGCAAGTTACCGAAAATCCACAATAAAACTACAATTCCTATACTGATATATACAACATTCATCACATACGATTTTTATAAATGATTCTTCACTTATACAGACAAACGAATGTTGAATATATTTTACGAAACTACAAAAAATTTGATAATTCTTAACCACCGGAAATTTCGCCGACAGATGGCAAATGTCTTTTAATAAACGACACAATAGTATTATTCACCACTCCCCACCGCCTGCCGGTACTCCATCTGTTTCACACAGTAGTCCGTTGCGGCTTCGACATACCGATCGCGGCTTTGCTGCAAAAGGTTTTGGGCGTCGAGCAGGTCGGACAGGATAGAAATGCCCGCCCTGTAATGGTCTTCGCTTATGCGGACGTTCTCTTCGGCAACGGCAATGGATTTTTGGGCAAGCAAGACCTGTTGATAGGCTTCGTCCAGCCCGGCGGCGAGTTGCCGCATCTGAATCAACAGCAGTTCGGTGTTTTCGCGGCGGGTATTTTCGGCTGCCTGTAACTCGAACTTTTTCTTTTTGATGGCGTGAGCGCCGCCCCACCAACCCGAAACAGGTACGGATACGGTAACGAATGCAAGTCCCAGGTTTTTCTCCATTTCGGCGGGTTTGCCGTTGTCGAAATTCACGTAATTGTAGCCTGCGCCAATGGCTACGGTCGGCAGGTTTTTGGCGGTTTCCATTTTTACCTGCAATTTCGCCACGTCCACACTTTTTTCCAGCAACCGGTATTCGGGGCGGTTTTGCAACGACATCCGATAGTCTGTGTCTGCAAGGGGTGATGCAAGGTTTGTAAAGTCGGGCGGTTGTATATCGAAATTGCCAGCGACGCCGATATGCTGACCGAATGCCATTTTCAACACTTGTATCCCGTTTTCGAGTGTGAGTCGGTTGGCGGCAAGACGGTTTTGTTCGAGTTCTACCCGTAGCCGGTCGTTCCGGTTGGTAAGACCTGCTTCGACGGCAACGCTCACATCGCTGTGAACGCGGTGAAGCATCGTTTCGACTTGAGCAATGGTTTTCATTTTTTCCTTCAACGAAACGAGTTGCCAGAAATAGCGTTCGGTGGCGAGCAACGCTTCATTATCGGTCATCTGTTTTTGTAGCTTATTTGCTTCCACACCTGCACGGGCAAGACGGTTACCGTTGACAATCTGCCCGCCTGCAAAAACCGGTTGTGTAGCCATCACGCCGCCAATGACGCCGTTTTTGAACATTTCCACCACCGCCTTGTCGTTGGGAGCGGGGTAGCCGGTTTCGACGGTTTGCATCATCAGCGGTTCGTTGAAAATTAAGCCCGCGCCCGTGGCACTGACATTCGGGAAATATTTCGTAAACGCTTCCTTTTTTGTCTGTTCGGCCGCTTCTACCGACAGTTGTGCGTTCCTGACTTTAGTATTGTTTTTCAGCGTCATTTCCCTGCATTTTTCCAAGGACAACAATTCTTGTGCATTTGCACAAACTGCCGAAAACAAAATGATTATCAAAATAATGCTTTTTTTCATATCTCTTCATTCTTAACTCTTTGTTCTTCACCCTTAAAAACCAGCCAATACATCACCGGCAATACGGTTACCACCAACACCATCGAAATCAGCGTCCCGAAAAAGATAATGGTTGCCATTCCCACCCACATCGGGCTACCGGACAGAATCATCGGCAGCACACCCATCGAAGCGGCGGCGGAAGTAAGGAAAATAGGACGCATCCGGCGTTTGCCCGCATCGAAAGCCGCCTGGCGGACGGACAGGTTTTTGTTGAACCGCAAATATTCGGTGTAGTCGTACATAATGATTCCGTTGCGAATGATAATACCGACCAGTCCGATGATTCCCAAAATGGCAAATGCGCTAAAATCAATCCTCAGAATCCATACGCCGAATGCCGCACCGAAAACGCTTAATACCGACGACAGCATCACGATAATGGCCAGCTTGAGCTTGCGGAAATGAAACACGAGGATGAAAAACATGATGACAAACGCAATAACCATTGCCAGATACATCGGCGACATTACTTCGTCTTCAAATTCCGCCAAGCCGCCGTACTCACATTCTACGCCGGCGGGCAGTTGAGGAACGATGTCGGTTTCCACAAAACGGCTGACTTTGCCGAATACTTTGTTGGCGTATTCACCGCGCTTCACGTCGGCCCGTACACTCAGGGAACGTATTCCGTTTCGGTGAGTGATAACGCTTTCGTTCCATTCGGGCGAGAGTTTGCCGATTTGCCGCAGGGGAACAGTCGAGCCGAGCACACCTGAAATAGGGATATTTTCCAAAGCGGTGCTGGAGAGGTTGGGGGAGGTTGATTGAATGGCTACGGGCACAGCGTAGCTCCCTTCCCACAAATCGGTAATTTTCATTCCCGTAACGCCCGAAGCAAGTCCGAGTGAAGCGAGCGTTTTGTTAATGCCCAAACGTCCCGTTTCGGATGGATCGAGCGTTACACCGATAGCCGGCGAAGGGGCGTCGAAACTCGTGCGCACCCACAAACATTCGTCTAACGATTGCAGGTAATCGCCCGTTTTTTCGGCCTGCGCTTTCAAATCGCCGATATGGTCGCCTATAAAACGAATCTCTACCGGCGCATCAACGGCCTGAAAATCCAGTTGCTTAAACCGGATGTATGCTTCGGGAAAATGGAAAGCGTAACGGTTGGCGTATTCGTCCAAAATTTCTTCCGTCGCCTCGTTCGACACTGTATTTACAATAAACTGTCCATAGCTTTTGGAAGGCATATTGGGCGCGTAAACGATATGGAAACGCGGCGAACTGGTGCCGATAAACGCCGAAACGGATTTTACACGCGGGTCGAGCCGCAAAACATATTCTACACTGTCGCAAACGGCGGCTGTCTTTGCGAGCGGACTGCCGTTGGGCAGGTAAATTTCGACGGCCAACTGGTCGCGTTCGGCAATCGGCATCATCCGTTTGGGAATAGCAACAAATAGCAGTGCGCCCAGAACGACAGTGAACAAGGCCAGGACAACGGTCGTTTTCGGGAAAGCAAAAACCTTTGCAAGCAGCCATTCGTAGCCCGATTGAACAGCGTCGAGAAACGAACGGCGCTGTTTCTTTGAAGTGTCGAGGCGCGACTGCGCAATGCCTTTCTTTATCAGGAAATATTGAAGAATCGGGATGACCAGCATCGCCACAATAAACGAAACGAAAAGCGTTATGCAGATAGCCCAGGGAAAATGCGTAAAGAAATCGTGAATGGTGCCGGTGGTTATGATCGCAACCGGGAAAAAGGTGATGCTAATGGCAAGCGTTGCCGAAAAAATCGACTTGAGGTATTCCTGCGCACTCCTGATGGTCGACTGCCGGCGGTCTTTGCCCGCATCGAGCTTGTCGATATAGCTGTCTACCACCACAATCGAGTTATCGACAATCATTCCCAAGACCGTTATCAACGCTGCAAGCGTAATCATATTCAACGGGATGTTGGCCGCGTACATGATGGCCATCGTTATGGTACAGGTAATCGGGATGGACATGGCCGCCACCGCCGCCACGCGAAACGGCAGCAACAGCATGGTAACGAGGATGACGGCACAAATAGCAATCAACAATTCCAGGAGAAAATGACTGATCGACTCGCCAACTACTTTCGGCTGTTCTACTATCCGGTTGATATTCACGCTTTCGGGCAACTCGCTTTTGTATTTTTCCAGAACGCGGTTCACTTCCTTGCCGAAGGAAACGATATTGGCCGAAGGGTCGACTTCCACCGAAAGCAGGACGCATCGCCTGCCGTTGTGGGTAATGTAGCTGTCGGCTTGAGGATATTCGCGCACCACGCGTCCAATGTCTTTCACGCGGACAACATTGCCCTGCGGATCGGAAAAAATAATCAGATTGGCTATTTCCTGTTCGGTGCCGAAACTTTCGGCAATGTGGATAGGGGCAATCATCTGACTGTTTTCCAGCGAGCCGCTCACGGTGGTGAAACCCTGCGCAACCAAGTTGGCCATCAGCATTTGGGAGCCGATTTGGCGGACAAACAGTTGGTCGTTATCCACATAAATCGTAATCTGTTCCTTTTGCGAGCCGTAACGCCGCACGTTTGCCACAGTAGGAACGGTACGCAGACGGTCTTCGAGTACATCGCAGTAGCCGTCGATTTCGCGATAAGTCTTATCGTCCGATTCCAGGGTGATAAGCAGCGAGGCCACGTCGCCGAAGTTGTCGTTGGCAATCACCGCCAGCACGCCCGGAGGCAGAGAGGATTTGAAAGCGTTCAGCCCGTGCTTGATTTTCGACCAGACAATGTTTTTGTCTTTCACATGGTCGGCCAGTTCAATGAAAATATACGCCATCCCGTCCTGCGATTGGGAATGGGTTTTCTTGCGATTGACTTCGGTAAACGTAAAAAGGTAGCGTTCGAGCGGTCGGGTAAGCTGCTCCTCCACTTCGAGCGAGGTAGCGCCGGGAAACACACCGACTACAACGCCCTGACGAATCGTAAATTCGGGTTGTTCCTGCTTGGGCATCACGGCAAGCGAGTAAATGCCCGCCACAAAAAGCACGGCTACCAGCAAAAGGATAATTTGCCGGTTTTTCAAAGCCCATTCAATCATTTTATTGTTTTGTTCCATATCGGATGTATGTGTTTTTTGACTGTATTGAAAACAGGCTACAAAAATACGGGGAGTATTCCGTATGGGAAAGGTCGAAATGGTGGGGAAATTGGTCGATAGTTCGGGAGAGGAGAAAAATCGGGAGGAGGGAAAATCGGCATTCCCACAAGGGCAAGCTTACCGCTTGCTTGGGGGCTTTAAGAACCGGTTCGTTAAATACCGTCGTATGGGTATATCGTAAAACTTCAAACCAATATAAGCCAAAAGAATGCTTCCCACAACAACCCCTGCCGCACCGGGCAACGATTGCTGAAACGTGAGATTATTATTCTTTACCCAAGCATAATACAGATAAATAAACGGATAATGCACCATATACAAAGGATACGAAATATCGCCCAAAAACCGGCACAGTCGCGTTGTATACCTGTCGGCGCTTTTCCCCGAAGCCCCAAGACCGACCAGCAACGGGAAAAACAGCACGCAGCACAGGGTATCATACAATCCATTCATCCATAAACGATCGGCTCCACCTATGCGTGGCATAGACAAGAGGGCTACAACAGCCAGACTACATATCCAGAAAGCCCCCTTTACGTTCACCGGCTTGAAAATACGGGAAAAGAGCAGTCCGGCGGAAAAAGAAAACAACAGGCGCGTAAATCCTCCGGTAAATTCTATGCCGGTAAGTGCAAATCCGGCGCATAGATCGCCATACGGCCCCACGATGGCAAATCCGGCCAAGCCGCATCCGGCAATAAAAACGACCCATGCAAGGGCTTTGGTAGAGAGTTTATGAATAAACAGGGCGTAGAGAACAGTACCTATATATTCAAAAAACAACGACCAGCTTGGACCATTCAGAGGAAACATCTCGCCCAAACCGCGCACTTCGGTTGCCGGAGGGGCAGGGATTAGCAGTGCGGTAAGAAATGTGGCGATAAACAACGATATGACAGTTACTTTCGACACATCCCATACGGAACAGCCCTGAAAATAAAACAGGACTGCCCCTGTGAGGGCGCCCATCACCACCATCGGATGCAGACGTATGGCTCTGCGCTTGATGAAGTCTTTGGTTTTCATTGTTTTCCAACGATCGTCGTAAGCGTAACCGACAACAAACCCCGACAGTATAAAGAAAAAATCGACTGCCAAATAACCATGATTGATGCGTTGGTCGATATGACTGGTCGCAAAAGCTTCAAACAAATGAAAACAGAGTACGGTGAGAGCCGCCACGCCACGCAAACCGTCGAGCATGTTGTAATGCGGTTTGGTATCGGCAAATGCAGCCATGGAAACGGGTGTTTTCGGCATAAGACAAATCGATTCGTTTTCTATTGTAATACAATTTGGATTTATTTCCGAAAACAAAAGTAGTAAAAAATCAGTTACGCGGTATCTTCATTCATGCCAATTGCTAATTACTTGCATCTGTTGTAATCTGCATGCCCTCGCTAACTTTCTGAAAACCTTCGACAATCAGCCGGTCGCCTGCCGACAGCCCTTCGACTACTACTACTCCGCTGTCATTCAAACCGCCTGTTTCTACAAACCGGCGCCGGGCAACAGTGCCATCGACGAGCCAAACATATTTCCTGCCGTCGGCCGCTATTTGTATCGTTCGGTTCGGTACAACCATTTCTGCCGTTTCTGCATCGCCTGCAAGAAAAACCTTGCAAACCATGCCGGGCATCAGCTGTGTCTGTGGATTATGGATGCTTATTTTTGCTTCGTACGTGTGCGAAATAACATTAGCAACCACGCCTTTCATTTCAATTTTGCCGGTAAAAACGGCATTGCCGAGAGCCGGCGCTATTACTCTTGCCGTTTGCCCTTCGGCTATTGGGCCGATTTCGTTTTCGGGAACAGCAATTTTCACCTTCACCCGGTCCACCGAAACGAGCTGGAAGACCGATACGCCCGGCAGTACGCTACTGCCCGCCTCAACCGAACGGCTGGCAATCACCCCATCGCAGGGTGCGTAGAGCCGGCAGTCGTCGAGGTTTTTGCGGGCAACGGCGGTCATTGATTTGGCCTGTTGCAAGCCCGTTTCCACTTCCACCAGTTGGATGTCGGGCAAGCTGCCGTTGGCGTGAACTTTCACCAGCCGGTCGTAGGCATCCTGCGCCTGTTGCTGTTTGACGAGCATCATTTGGTACGAGTTTTCGGCCGTAGTCGTATTGAGAGCGGCCAGCAGCTGCCCTTTCTTCACGCGCTGTCCTTCGGAAACAGCAACCTGTTCCACGGTTCCCATGCTCGAAAAGGCGAGCGATACGGCAACCGATGCCTCTACCGTCCCCACGTAGCTTCGTCCGGTTGCGACTGCCGACGGCGCAAGGCTTGTTACTTTCACAGGAATCATTTTTGCTGCTTTCGGAGTTTCGTCGCTTCCACAGCCCTGCAAGCCGGCGATGACAAGCAGCATTGCCGAAAGAATGAGGGATTTGACTTTTATCATACTTGAAAAAATTGTTGTGTTCATTTTACTTGTTCTGTTAAAAAACAGAGGACAAAGGTACGGCGCTTCTTCTGCCCGAAAAAGGTCAAATGTCGTGTGATATTGTTCCAAAAGGCGGAAACACTTTTATACTATGCAAAACCGAATTACCTTTGTGGTCTAAAATACGGATAACTGCTATATGAATGATACAAAAAAAGAATACAACCGGCATTGACTTCGACGCTGTGCGCGAAACGCTTCCGGCAGAGCCGCTCGGCGAAGACTTTATTATGGCTGACGACCTCAGCGGGGTGCCGTTTTTCGATTATCCCACCAAGGTCGATCAAACGGTGGCAACTATCTGCCTGAAAGGCTATGCGGAAGGGAGCGTCGACTTGAAGCCCTGCTGTTACGCCGCGAACGATTTAGTCATCATCCTGCCGGGGCAAATCCTACAATATACACACCGGAGCGACGATTTTTCGGCATTGCTTATCGTCATGTCGAAGCGTTTCACCGAAAACATCGAGCTGGGCATGAAAGAAGTCATTCCCGTGTTCCTATACCTGCGAGAGAATCCGGTGGTGCATCTCGATGAGGCCGAAAGGACGCAATTGCTGGATTATTTCCACATATTGAAACAGGCGGTGCAGCAAACCTCCAATCTCTATCGCATGGAGATGGTGCGTTTGCTGTTGCAGGCTTTTTTCTACGGAATCAACAATTTCAACCAGTTACGGGAGGAATATGCCACACAAAAGGAGAAAAAGGACACTCTGTTCGATGCTTTTTACCAGCTTCTATTGCAGCACTACAAAGATTCGCGCGAGCTGAGTTTCTACGCCGGCAAACTCTGCCTGACGCCCAAGCACCTGTCGGCCGTTATCAAGAAGGCGACCGGCAAATCGGCATTCGAGTGGATAAACAATTATGTGGTCTTGGAAGCCAAATCGCTGCTCCTGGCCACCGACTTGACGGTGCAACAGATAAGCGAGGAACTGAATTTCCCCAACCAGTCGTTTTTCGGGAAATATTTCAAACGGATGACAGGCCTGTCGCCGAAGAGTTACCGGGGAAAGAAGGAAGGATAGGATGTCCCCATCCATTGCTTGTCGCCGGATACGGTATCGACTGCCGCTACAACACGGTATCGACCGACGCTACAACACTGCAACGACCGACGTTGCAACACTGCAACGATCGCCGTTGTCATATTGCATCCGGATTCAATTATTTATCTTGTCATTTTGTTATATCTTCCTGCAAGTGTTGGAAAAATTTATCCATTACACCCGGACAAACCAACCGGTCATGTTAAATTTATAAAAGAAAATTACAATTTTTTACTTATAATGTAATCGTTTTTCAAAAATCTTATTTACCTTTGAATCCGTTGTTTCAATTCTAAGTTTCACATATAAAAATCAACGTATCATGTCAAACAAAATGTCGAGAAGAAAATTTCTTCAAACAGGTGGCGCTGCCGCCTTGGGATTTACCATTATCCCCAGTGTAGCAATGGGAAAAACGTTCAGCGGACAGGTCGCTCCCAGCGACAAACTGAACATCGCCGCCGTCGGTATCGGTGGAATGGGGTTCAGTAATCTAAAAGCGGTACAAAGCCAAAACATCGTCGGTTTATGCGATGTTGACTGGAAATATTCCGATCCGGTATTCAAATTCTTCCCAAATGCTAAACGTTATTATGATTTCCGGAAAATGTATGACGAAATCGGGAAGGAAATAGATGCGGTTATCGTAGCAACGGCCGACCACACGCACGCAATCATAGCGGCCACCGCCATGACGATGGGCAAGCATGTGTATGTGCAAAAACCGTTGACGCACAGTGTTTACGAATCCCGTCTGCTGACCCGTTTAGCCGACAAGCACAAAGTAGCCACGCAAATGGGCAACCAGGGAGCTTCGGGCGAAGGCATCCGCCAAATCTGCGCATGGATTTGGGCCGGCGAAATCGGCGAAGTCCGGAAAGTGGAATGTTACACCAACCGCCCCATCTGGCCGCAGGGACTGAACCGTCCCGAAAAAATAGAAAAAGCCCCCAAGGAATTGAACTGGGATTTGTTTATTGGCCCGGCTCCCATGCGTCCTTACAACTCCATCTATACCCCGTGGAACTGGCGCGGCTGGTGGGATTTCGGAACCGGCGCTCTGGGCGATATGGCTTGCCACATCATGCAGCCCGCTGTGGAAGCCTTGAAACTGAAATATCCGGTGCAAGTACAGGGCACTTCCACCATGTTGCTTGCCGATTGCGCGCCGAATGCGGAAATTGTGCATTACAAATTCCCGGCGCGGGAGAACCTGCCGAAAGTATCCATGCCCGAAGTGGAACTAACCTGGTCGGATGGCGGTTTATTGCCCGCCCGTCCCGAAGGATTGCCCGCCGGTGTGAACCTCGACCAGTATGGCGGTTGCGTCATTTTCCACGGAACAAAAGACACGCTCATTTGCGGATGCTACGGTGCGAATCCGTATTTGGTATCCGGACGCAAACCAGCTTCCCCCGAAGTGATGCGTAAAATAACCGAATCGCACGAAATGGATTGGGTAGACGCTTGTAAGGAACGTCCGTCGAGCCGTCGCGTGCTCACATCCGAATTCAGCAAATCGGGACCCTTGAACGAAACCGTGGTGATGGGCGTTTTGGGCGTTCGCCTGCAAGGTCTGAACCAGGTATTGGATTGGGACGGCGAGAAAATGGAATTTACCAATATTCCGGCCGGAGCAACCATCCAGTCGGTGCTTAAAGACCAGTTCTCCATTAAAGACGGACACCCGACCTTCAACCAGGTCATGACCGATCCGGTGGATGCGCAGGAGTTCGCTAAAGAATTGATTCAGCATACTTATCGTGAAGGATGGGTGTTGCCGGAAATGCCTTGAAGAATGGAGAATGGAGAATGGAAAATGAAGAATGAAGAATGAAGAATTAAAAATTTATATTTATGAGAAGAGTTAATTATTTTTTTTGTATTGTAGCAATGATTGGGATGTTGGCTGCTTGCCAGACGAAAAAAGCGGAACCGTTTGTATACCTTGCAGAGGGTGAAAGCACGGAAACAACCGTCGTAACGGCGGATTCTCTCACGTATGTCGAACTGAATAATCCCCAGGTAAGCAATCTGGATCAGGCGCCGAAAGACAAAGACGGCTACATCAGCCTGTTCAACGGCGTGGATTTCAGCGGTTGGCGTGGATACGGGATATGCCATATTCCAAGTAAATGGACGATTGAGGACGAAGCCATCAAAATAAACGGCTCCGGTCAGGGAGAAGCGCATACCGGCGACGGCGGCGACATTATTTTCGCCCGCAAATTCAAAAACTTTGAATTGCTGTTCGACTGGAAAGTATCGCCCAACGCCAATTCCGGCGTGCTGTACTTATCCCGTGAAATCAAAGGCGAGCCGATTTGGATTTCTTCGCCCGAATATCAGATTCTGGACAATACGGGTCATCCCGACGCTCTGTTGGGTGAATCCGGCAACCGTCAGTCCGCTTCCCTCTACGACATGATTCCGGCCGTACCGCAAAACGCCAAACCCGTGGGTGAATGGAATCAGGGCGGCATCCTGGTTTACAAAGGAACCGTCGTACACAAACAGAACGGCCAAAATGTGCTGGAATATCATTTGTGGACGCCACAGTGGAACGAGTTGATTGCCGGCAGTAAATTCAAACCGGGCGGCAGTTTTCCCCTCGCTTACGGTTTGTTGACCAACCTGGGTGGCGATGCACACGAAGGGTACATCGGCTTACAGGATCATGGCGATGATGTTTGGTACAAAAACATACGGATTAAGATTTTAGACTAAATCTTACCCGTATAATGCAGCGGAAGGTTGTGTCGAAAAAAAATCCGACACAACCTTTTCCTACTTTGACACACCTGTCCCTATCACGCCGTCCTTTCAGGACGGACGGTCATGGTACGCATTGTGCCGGTACTGTTTTATTAATAAAATCAACAATATATGTTTGTTAATCAAAAAACAATTTGTATATTTTTTACGCAAACAAATAATAGGGTGCAACGTTTTTACTATATTTTTCATCTTACATTAAGAACCGGAATCAATATTTCTTTATTTGTATAATTTAATAAGTAATTTTTTATGAAACACAAGTTTTCTTTTTTAGTAATGCTCGCCGTCTTTATGTTTGCCGGGCTTGCACCAAGCCTGTTCATGGCTTGTTCGGACAATGACGGAATAAAAGACAATGTAGAAACTCCACCAATTAATTTTGCAGATTGCGGCGATATGTATGGGTTTGTAAAACTTTATTCTTTACTAAATAAAGACGCAGTAACAGGTGGAGAAGTTGATAATCTTTTTGTTGTAAAAGGAGTTGTTGCAAGGGAACTTGTAAACAACCAGGGTAGAAAAATAAATATTATGGAAGACCTCAAAGGAAATTTTAAAGACATTTCGTCCATTCTTCTTTGGGGTAATGGCGGCGGCGACGGAGAGCAACCTTTTAATGAATTTGGTCCAAGTTTAGCTCATTACGCTCCAAACGATACATTGGTACTAATGTTCGAACGGAATATTTGGGAAAAAGAAAATGGAACATCGGAAATCTACTACGCTACATCCGGATGCGGTTGTTCTATTCTCAAATTTTCAAAAGGAAATGTTACGGGAAGAATCTTTACAACAAACTCCAACGAAGATGAAACAATTAGTATGGAAGAATTACAATCGCAATTATTTAATCAACGCTAATAAATAAAAAGATGAAACCGGATAGATTTATTTTCTTGGTTGTTTTATGTAGTTTCTATTTATCTGTATCAGGGCAGAATAGCAAACTTAATGAAAGAAAGGAATAAGAGATGAAAACGCTAAAATATTTACTGTTTGCTGTGCTTGCGCTAAGCATAAGCATGGCTTGCTCGGAAGACGTTGTGTCGGGAACAGATATTTCGGATGATGAGACAGGATTGACGGGAACCAAATGGCAATTAGCCGCATTCATAGATGTACAAACGCGCGAATCCATAGAACCGGAACCAAAAGATTGTAATAGATGTTATACGCTTGAATTTGATTCGGATACTACGGCAACAGGGAAGTCCGCATTGAATACATTACATTTCATTGTAACCCCTTCAACGATAGAAATGTCTTTGATGACGGAAATAGGTGACAGTCACTATGGTAATGTCGACCTGTATTATGAAGCTCTCCAAACACTTGACACATACGAGTGTAACAAAGATGAATTGAAAATTTATTATGCTGAAAAAAAGAAGTATTTACTTT
>JAISYG010000137.1 GCA_031270075.1 Dysgonamonadaceae bacterium | reverse complement strand
CCCCCTTGCCGATATATCTATTTTCTGCGCTTCCGTACATACCCTTCTTGCGTTTGCTTTTATATATTTCGCTGTTTTCTAACGATTTTATGGGGCAAAGATAAACCTTTTTTTATTCTATCAAATTTTATGCCTGTAATTTGCATTGACTAATTGAACTTACCCCCCCATAGACTGCAAAAGTATAAAACGATATTAACCATATCATATTATTCGCTAACCGGAACAAGCACCCGTCCACCGCCCGTATGCGAAACAAATTCCGGAGCATAAAGGCACTGTATGCTTGCGATGCCATTGGAATAATCGCCCGGAGCCGTTACATACACCTCGTATTCAAAGACGTAAGTTCCTTTCGGTAAAGCCGGGAAAAAGAAATGCATCGACGCATCTTTCGGCGACTGGTAATACACTAATCCCTGGTTCCACTGCGTGCCCGAAAGCTGTCCGGCCGGCTCGAAGCAGGAAGCGCGCAGGTCTTTGAGGTGCACAAACTCCATGTCGCGGTCGGCGCGCACCGTCAATCGGACCACTACTTTATCGCCTGTCTGCAACGGCCGACCGGCGGGTGTTATCAACGATTTTTCTACGCTTAGCCCGGTTTTTGCAGCGGTAATCCGTTCTATATCTTCAAAGTATTGGCGATAGAGGGCGCCCCAGGCAGGGCCGGTGCCTTTTTTTGTTACGGTAATGCTCTCTGATTTCAACTCTTTGCAATCGTCCCTGTCGGGGAAAACTTTCCAATAACCGGTGCCCGGTTCGGCCGTTCCGGGATTCAGTGGCCGGTTGCCTAAGCTGACGGTTACTTCGCCCGCACTTTCGAGCCAGTTGCCGCCGGTTTTCAGAAGCATGTCGATAGCGTTTACCGTTGCCGGCACGCTTTCCCATTCCTGGGTTTGCTTTTGTTTCAGGAGCCAGAGTTTCATTTCATCCATCTCAGCGGAAGCGGCGCCTGCTTCACGGAAGGCTTCCATAATGAAGGTATGGACGCACACCGCGCTTTGAGTCATAAAACTGTGCGTGGGATTGTTCGCCCAGTACATTCCCCGATCGGGCTTCCGGGAGGCGTGTTCGCGCAAGGATTTCAGGATGGCTTGAGCGGTTTTTGTCGAACCGCGTTGCTGCATTACCCGTGCGGCGAGTGCGCGGCTGTACAAATCCGTACGATTGTTCCAATGCTTTTCGACGATGCCGGTATAAAACCGGGCGGCTTCGTCCGCATCGCCCAAAGGAATGTCCGGGTAATACGAACGAACCAGGAGGTATTCCAGTTCGTAAGTAGAAAAAGACCGGGATTCTTGCCATCGGGGATTCGTCTTCTTGAATTGTTCGTATCGGTCTTTGAAGTGTTTATCGATGAAGTGGACGGCTTTTTCAATCATGTCGCCGCTGTTTTCCGGGCGAATGGTGGCCATTCCGTACAAAATCCATTGGGTGATGGAAACGTTGCCGTTCATCCCTTTGAACCACGCCCAACCGCCATCGCCGGTTTGCAGCGATTGCAGTTTATCCAAAGCCTGTGTGTTCATATACCGGATGCGGTTGGCGTCGAACAGAGTAATCAGACGCTGCTTTTGCGCCGATTCGTTTCCGGCTTCCAATACCCAGGGCGTTTCTTCCAGTACCACCGATTTCAGTTCCCGGTTTTTTTCCAGATTGGAGAGCAGTGTTTCGGAATCGCCTCCCTGTTGGTTCCAACGTTCGATCATTTGCCGGATGGCAGGCGTGCTTTTGACCATACGCGACGCCACCGTATTGGCATAATAAGCCGCAAACCAGGACAGGACATTGTCCGTTTGCGGAACAGAAACCGACGGTAAAGCCTGAATCGCATACCAAACCGGATTGTCTGTAAATTCCAGCGTTACGCGATAGTCTTCCATCGTCGGGGACGTTTTCCCGAACAGCGGCGCCAGCGGGAAAGTGCGCGTTTGTCCGCCCAACACATTCAGTTGGAGGCTTTCGGTAACCGGCATCCGGTTGGGAAGGACGGGCACCAGATGCTGCTCGCCATCGCTGAAACCGGACGTGGCGGCTACGATGCGAATACCGGTCAGATCCAGACTGCCGGGCACCTCGAACGACCAGCTTACCGGGACGGTTTGTCCGGCTTCGACCGTAAACGGTAGGGACTTACCGGCAACGGTAATGGTGGTTTGATTGCTTACCGGATCGAAGAAATCAATCGTCGCCGTACCACTCAGGGTTTGATCCGTGAGGTTGGAAACAGAGGAAACAAGGGTCGCCTTGTCGCCGGCGCGCAGGAAACGGGGAATATGGGGCGCAATCATCAGTTGCTTTTGGCTGATGGCTTCCCGGACGATTTGCCCGAACTTCAGGTCTTGGGTGTGCGCCAGACCCATGAACTTCCATGCGGTATTGCTTTCGGGAACGGTGAAGGAAAGGACGGTTTCGCCTGCTTCATTGGTTTTCAGTTGCGGATAGAAGAAGGCGGTTTCGGCGAAATTTTCGCGGATCGGAACGGGTGGTTCCGACAGCCCTTCTGCCGAAATATCGGCTGCCTCCGTCAAATCCATGACTTCATTTGGCGTTTTGTTAAGCGGCGAAAGTCCCCTTATGCGTATTGGAACATCGGATTCCGATACACTTCCGCCTCTTAGTACAGACCTGCTATTATAAACAGAAAAACCAAACCAGTTAAACGCTTTGTATACAAAACCCGGCACTTCCACGCGCTGAATGTTGTGAGAGAAAGAAGCATTGGATGTATTCAATTCGCCTCCCGTCCGGTTGTACGGCATCCACTCGCTTAGCTGTCGCACAGGATTGAAATTCCATTGATGAGCGTAGATTTTATCCAGCGAAGCGTCGTACATTCCGGCCAGCAACTCGGCCGTTGCAGGATGCCCGCCGGCATCTTTCACCGACAATTTCCATTCTTCCGTCTGTCCCGGAAGCAAGCGGTCGCGGAATACTTCCATTTGCAGGTTCAGCGTTTGGTCTGCCTGTTTTTTGTTTACTCGCACATTTCGGGTAAAGAATTTCCCGTCTTTGATAAAGCTGAACGATGCGGTGATTCCATCGCCGTAAGCGTCCAGAAAAGGAATCTCTATTTTCCGGTTTTCATTGTTCAGCACCAAGCGCGAGGTGGCAATTTTGCGGTTATCCTTGAATAATTCGTACAAGACATACACGTCTTTAGCAGACGATCCGTAGATGATTTCGGCTTTTTCGCCCACAGCGCAAACGGTTTTCGGCGTCATCATCCATTCGTAAACCGGAACCGGCGGCCGTTTGTCGGACGGGGAAGCCAGTATAAAATCCTGTTGCGCCTCGACTTCCTTTCCATGATTATCCAACGCTTTGACTGTTATCCGATACCGGCCGGAAACGAAGGACCGGAAACCGGGGGAAGCCATTTCTTTTCCGGCAACAAACTCACCTGCAACAATGCGTTTGTCCGGTATCCAGTTTGCTTCGTCTGCATCGAAGCGGGTATTATCTTGGGCTTTCAAGCGGTAAATTTCATACTTTCCTTGCGCCGGAACCGGATTTCCCGCTAAATTCAAAGCATGGACCGTAATGACCTGTCCCTCTTTTTCTTTCTCTACCACATCATTCAGTCCGGTAAAAGTCAGATACATGGATTTGTCGCCAACCGAAAGGCGGGTGTCGGACGTTTGCGTTTCGCCATTGGCACCGGTAACGGTTGCTTCCACCGCATACGTATAATACACCTCTTGGCGGCTATAGTCTTCCGGTCTTTTATCGGCGGGGAAATGAATGTCAAAACGGCCGCCGGCCAGGGTTTGAACGCTTCCTTCGGCTACGGGTATGGGCTGGAAATAGCGCATCCTGAACAGCCAGTGATGTTGTCGCATAATCCGGTACCGCACCTGCACATTCTGCAAAGGAACGCCCGAAAAAGTTTTAACCGTTCCGTTCACTGTTACGGTATCACCCAAGCGGTAAGCCGCAGAGTTAGGTGCAAATTGAATATCGAACGCAGGCCGCTTGTATTCTTCCACTTTCACCGATGCGTATGCGCCGTCGATATCCGACTGCAAGGTGAAACGACCGTTCAACAAGCCTTGCGGAACAACAAACTCGCCGCTGAACGATCCGAATGCATGGGTCTTCAGTGTCTGAGTGGCGATTTCCTTTCCGTTGGCGTCCCTGAAAACCAGTGTACAAGTCTTATTCGGCACCACTCTTTTCCCCGCTTCAAAAACAATTCCTTTGAAGTAAATCGTTTGTCCGGGACGGTAAAGGCTCCGGTCGGTAAAAAGACTTGACTGCACGACGGATGCCGTATTTTCCCTGTACGAAGACACCCAGGGAAGAGGCGATAAAGCCAACGCCGTATCGTTTCCGAACGAAGCATTGTAAAAGACCAGGTCTTTTGCATCGCCGCCCGTAGCTAAGCCATTCTTATCCGTTTGCTGTTTTTGACTGAATGATACGATGTTGTTTTTTTGCGTGTAAAAACGGAGTTCTGCGCCTTCGAGCGGTTTGCCACTCATCCGGTCGGCGACTAAATATTCGCGGCTGCCGTCAATCGCCCGCGTAACGGTGGCTAAGCGGCTGACGGAGAACTGTCGGTTTGCCCATACACTGTCTGTCATGCCGGAGTAAATAACGTATTCGTAATTGCCCGGTTCCTTCACCGGAATCAGGAGAGCGGTATCCGTATCCAGCCAGGGATCGGCCGGTTTCAAATCCACCTGCCGCTTTTCGACTAAACGTCCCGATTTTTTATACTGTCCTTCCCGCTGCCATGTGTTGCGATAGGCCGAAACCGGCGCGCCGATGCGGTAAATCCCGACGGTTAAACGGTCCATGTTTCTGTATGTAAGAGTTAATTTCAAATCCTTTCCGGGATAAACAGCGTTATCGCCCTGAACGTTGAGCCGGCTTTGTGTTATCTCGCTCAAAAGGTTTTGCAATAATCCTTTCCTGTTGTACGCGGGATAGGTTTTCAGTCCGTCCGTACAGATGGCGCAGGCTTGCTTTAAGTGATCTTCACTGTGCGGAAATTCATCATAGTATGCTACTTTTTTGTACAGGATTTCGACGCAAATATCCTCGCCGCGGTACCGGTTTTCTAACTCCGAAAGCGCCCGGATGTATTCCTCACCGGCATTGCCGGAGGGAGCATTGTCCCGGATAAACGCTATCCGGGATAATTCTACCATCAAGAGGGCTAAGCGGTTGGAGCTGTCCTTGTCGGCCTGCGATTTCCGGAAATCCAGCCATTGTTCATACCTGTCCGCAAGGGTAGCATACAACGCTTCCTTTTCTCTGTATTGGTTTAGTGTTTGGATGCCCTGAGCCATCAGGAAATCGTACATCGAGGGGCGGAGTTCCTGTGCCGATTCCCCTTCCGTCAGTATTTCCCGGTAGGCCGAAGTCGCGGTTGTTTGCAATTCGGATGCAGGGAGGAGCGACAGGTGCACCAATGCTTTCGCTTTCCCGATAAACTGGTTTCTCGTCCACTCCCGTACATCTTCCGGCGCATCGCCCGTCATATCCGTCCGCTGGTTAATGGAGTAGGCATTGGCCTGGTAATAATTCGTATACAATTCCGCCAGCAGCGAATAGAGCACGGCCTGTCCCACCGGGTCTTTTTCCGTACCGGCCAATTGTTCGATGTCGCGGATACGGTCGGGTAGGACATCGCTGTCGATGGCTGTTTCGTATTTGAGTTGATAAATCAAGGCTTTGAGCAAGCCGGGAGTATTCCCGCTGTTCAAAGCCTCTTGATAGATACCGTTCACTGCTTCCAAGGCGGAGGCAGGAAGTGATTGACGTTCCAGTTCAATTACTTCGTTCCAACGATTGACCTGTGCAGGAGTTGAAAATACCCAAAATCCCATAGCGAAAAGAAATAAACAGCGTTTCATACTTTATTTTTTTCGCTAAGGTAGCAATTAAATCGGAAGTTTCGTGTTTTTTTACAGGATTTTAATAGATGCGTTCCAGCAACCAGGCGTCGTTAAATTCCGGATACCGCTCTTTAATGTCGTCCCGTAGCGTATAGGCTTCGGATTTGTCATCGAAAGTAGCCACCAGAACGCGGTACATGCCTTTTTCGTTCTGAGCCAGAACAGGGATATAACCCTGATTCTGCATCCGGTTCTTCAACGATTCGGCATTGGTTTTGCTGAGGAAACTGCCGATTACCACACTGTATCGTTTAATGCCGCGACCATCCACTGCCGTTACTTTTTCTGTTTGGAAAGTAGCGACGGCCGGAGCGGTTTGAGTGGCCGGGGCAGGTGGCGCCTGATAAACCGTCGGCCGCGATTGAGCCGCTTCATACACCTTTTGATAAGCGCTTTGCTTGGGTTTACAAGCACTGAACGTTATTGCCAACGTACACATTAATCCTACTAAATAAACTGTTGATTTCATACTAATATGTTTTTAATTAGAATGCAAATATATTCATTTTTTTTGACAATTTGTGCAATACGATCTAATTTTCAAAGCCGCTTCTTCCGAAGCGCCCGGGGAGCCCAAGCAATCAATGACTTCCTGATAGCCTTGTTGCATTTTTTCGCGATACGACGGGTCGTTCAACAACAAATCCAATTCGTCCCGGATTTGCCGGACGGAAAAAGACTTTCCAAACAATTCTTTTACAATGCTTTTTCCGGCAAGCAGATTGACCAGAGAAATATATTGACAGGAAAAGAACCGTTGAAAAACAAACGAAGCAATCGTTGCGAAAGGCAAACGGTAACACACCGTTTGAGGCACCCGGAGCAAAGCGGTTTCCAATGTGGCCGTTCCGGAAGTAACCAAAGCCGCCTGCGACTGTTGCAGCAAGCGATACGTTTGCCCGAACACAATCCGTACCGGTCGATTGTTTATAAACTGTTGATAATAAATAGGCTCAATGCCCGGAGCGCCGGCAATCACCCATTGATAGTCTTCAAAAGCGGATACGGCTTCCAGCATCGCCGGCAGATTATCCCGGATTTCCTGTTTCCGGCTTCCGGCCAGCAGCGCAACAATCGGTCGATGGGTTAAACCATTCGCTTGGGTAAAGGCTTCAAATGTTTCGGCAGCGTATTCCCGTCCGGCAATCGCGTCTACCGTGGGGTTGCCTACATAATCCGCTTCGTAATGATGCTTGCGGTAAAATTCCACCTCAAACGGCAGGATACAGAGCATCCGGTCGATGTATTTGCGGATGGAACGGATACGAAACTCTTTCCATGCCCAGATTTTTGGAGAAATATAGTAACAGATAACCGGTGCAGGGTGTAGGGTACACGATGAAAGGAAGCGTTTACTTTTCAAATATTCGGCCATCCGCAGATTGAAGCCGGGATAGTCGACCAAAATCACAACATCGGGTTGATAGTCGCGGATGGCCTGTTTGCACTGTTCCATCGTGCGGAAAATGCTTCGGAGATGCATCAGAACCGGAATAAATCCCATATAAGCCATGTCCCTGTAATGCCGGATTAATGTTCCGCCGACGGCCTGCATCCGGTCGCCGCCGAAATAACGGAAATCCGCTGCCGGGTCTGTTTGTTGGAGCGAGCGCATCAGGTTGGATGCATGTAAATCGCCCGACGCTTCACCGACGATCAAAAAATAGTTCACTTTACCACTTTACAATTCATACGTTTTCTTCATCCGGTTCAGCCACCGGTTTGCGGTCATATCCACTTGAACAGGCACCAGTGCGGCATACCCTTGCGCCAGCGCCCATTCGTCGTTCTGTTCATTATCGGGTTCTTCGTTGGCAAATTCGCCGGTCAACCAATAAATAGGATAACCCGATGCATCTCTCGATTTCTTGAACTCTTTTGTCCAATAGCCCATGGTTTGCGTAGCTACTTTCAATCCCTTGACCTCCGGAAGATTCGGGACGTTCAGATTCAGACAAACACCTTTGGGAAGCCCTTGTTGCAATACTTTCTCCGCCACATATTTTCCATACCAAACCGCCTGAGTGAAATCGGCGCGGGACGAACGGTCGGTTAACGAAACGCCAATCGACGGAACGCCCAAAATACAACCTTCCAAAGCGGCGCCCATTGTGCCCGAATAAATCACACAAACCGCCGCATTGGAACCGTGATTGATGCCCGATAGCAGTAAATCAGGTTTTCGTTCCAAGACTTCATTGATACCCAGTTTGACACAATCGACGGGAGTTCCGCTGCAACTGTAAACCTTCAAATCCTTTTCTTTATGCAGTAAAGTCAAACGAACCGGATTCACCGAACTGATGGCGCTTGACATACCGGATCGCGGCCCTTCCGGAGCAATGACTACTATTTTTCCCAACGACCGAACACCCCTGATAAGTTCATTCATTCCTTTTGCCTGAATTCCATCATCGTTCGTAATTAAGATGAGGGGTTTGTTATTTTTCAACATATCTTTTATTTAGCTTTCAGGCGGCAAAGGTACGAAATAAATTCTTTTGAAACCACTAACCGATTGATTCGCCCGGTAATTTTAGTACAAAATTTGATGGATTAAAAATAAAGCAGTATATTTGCACCGATAAGACCGCTGGAAATCAGCGAAAAAAGTAAAATATTTTACAAGAATGACCGGCGCAGGAAGAAATATACAAGATTCTATCCGCAATCAAAAGCGCTATTTGAGCGATTCTCAAACGGCATTGCCGGTTTCCCCCCCCCATATATCTACGAATCAGTAAGTTATTTCATTGTTTTGTGCATTGAGTACACGGTAAACGGTACACGGTGCACGACACCCAAACAGTTGCTGTGTCCCATTATCGTGCACTGTGACCGTGTAAACACATGCACCGGTTTCGGCCTTTGCGCTCTTTGCGTTCAAAACATTGACAGGATGGCCGGGATGCATCCCGAACGAAGCAGGCGTTCCCTATTAGTAACCCCTAGTGAAGCGGAGCGACTGGGGTTTATTCATAATTGGTCCTTTCAAGACAAAAGCCGGCAGAATACAAAGACACCCGGAGCGCAAAGATTAATTAGAATAAGAATAAATATTAAATAAAAAAGAGCAAACAGAATGCAAAAGAAAAAGTATGTATCCCCAGCGGTAGTCATCCATCGGGTAGAGATGGAAGAAAGCATAGCCGAAACCGTGATGTATACCCAAGTGAATGGGTGGTTGGATGATGAAACTATCGGCGATGAAACCAGTGAAGGCGGCGATCTGTATGTAGCATGGTATTAATCAATAAAAAAAGAAAATGAAAAAAAGGATATTATTTTTGCTGGCTTGCACAATGATTTTCCTGTCGTCGTGCGAGAAAGAAGAAAGCATGGAGGCATCGGGCAAACAGGTTCGGGTACGGTTTTCGTTGCAGGAATCGCCGTATACAGGGCATGAAACGCTAACGCGCAGTAGCGGTGAAGCATCCACCGTGTTGGAAACGGTAGAAATCCCGCTGGGTGACAACCTCTATCTGGATGCCGTTTTGCTGGCGGAACCGGCATCATCCACCCGTTCCGGAGAGTCCGTTTTGACCCTCGGTTCGAAAGTCCGTATTATCGCTTATAACTCCGGCTCGCTGACATTTGCCCAATCCCAAGAATACACCTATACGGCAGCGGGACTGATCGGCGACGATTTGGAGTTGCCCCCGGGCACTTACACCTTTGTGGCCTATTCCAATAATTCACCGGTGGAAGCGCTGGCTTATGGAACGGACGTTACGGAAACAGTAATCATCTCGCCGCCCAACGATTTAGTATGGGGGACGACCGAAAATCCGGTAGTTATTGACGGAACGAATACACAGATCACCATAACGCTGAGCCATCAATTCAGCCGGGTAAAGTATTCGACTACTATCAGCGGCGCCACGCTCAACAGCATCACAGCCTCATTGGCCAGCAATTACCAAGGCAAGTTGACAAAGCAGACCGGAGGGCTTGTAAAAGATGCAAAAGCAGCAGAACAAAGCCTTTTGAGTGGTGATGAAGAAGCCTACCGCATAGTCTATACCGGCAACGATAATCCGTTTTATGTGAGGATAGGCGGCAGCATTACCGGCCCCAGCAACACCGCTGTTACTTTTAGTAATCTGATGGCAGCATTCAAAAAAACCTTGGTGCCGGGCGGTTCTTATACCTTGCAGGTCAATTTCCATAGGGGGCTGACATGGGCGCAGTCGAATATCTATTGGGACCCGAATCTATATCCGGAAAGAGATGAATATAAAAGAGGCGGCTTGACGTTTAAGCCTCACGGCTATGTGGGCAAAGAGAACAACTACCAGGGTGTATTTTTCCGCTGGGGGTCGCTGGTGGGGATTGATCCTTGTCCGTATAATGATGATGTTGAATGGAATAACCCCGGTAATATTCTTTACGTTCCGACTTACGTTTCAGCGAGTGATAATTCATGGGCTGCATATTCGTTATTGGATTGGAATGATGTGAATATTCCTTATGTTGTTACGAGTTTTTCTGACGATCAAAGAGCCGATCATCTTTCTGGAGAAAGCACTCCCTATTATTACGAACAAAAGACAGGCGATATTTGCCGCTACTTGAGTCATATTGGGGCGGTGTCCGGTAGTTACCGGATGCCGACAGCGAATGAATTGCGATACGGAAATAGCGATTCCTCTGATCCTACTGTTAACTATGATGAAACCAATTGGCGAACTCCTACCACTGTTAATGGTTATTGGACACGTATAGGCGCATGGATCGACTATTTTAATCCTCTTGATTGGATTAATCTGGCCGAGTCTCCTAATATCACTTATACGGATCCCACCGGACGATACACCGGTTTGAAGTCCGGTGGGAATTATAGTGGTTACACTACCTTTCCCGCGTCGGGATACCGTTACAACGGCACCGGTGGGGATCTGTTCGTTGTTGGCAATAGCGGCCGCTACTGGAGCAGTTCATTAGTTCGGGTGCGTACTATTTGCTCTTCGGCGGTGGTTCGCTGAACGTGTACGGCGACTTCAGGAGAGATGCCTACCCCGTACGTTGTCTCCTCCAAGAATAAAGAGCGCAACTTGTTTCCGATCATTCGCTTTATTTCATAAATAATCATTATCTTTGCTGCCGTTATCAACTGAATCGAAAGAGATATGGCACAACAGGAAGATGTTTTTAAGAAATTAGTTTCCCACTGCAAAGAGTACGGGTTTGTATTTCCCTCGTCGGAAATATACGACGGCTTGGGAGCCGTTTACGACTATGGGCAAAACGGTGTGGAACTCAAAAACAATATCAAACGGTATTGGTGGGACAGCATGACCTTGCTGAACGAGAATGTGGTGGGCATCGACTCCGCCATTTTTATGCACCCCACCATCTGGAAAGCCTCCGGCCATGTCGATGCGTTCAACGACCCGCTGATCGACAACAAAGATTCCAAAAAACGCTATCGCGCCGATGTGCTGATTGAAGAACAACTCGCCAAATACGACGATACAATTGAAAAGGAAATCGAAAAGGCCTCCAAACGTTTCGGCGAGGCTTTCGATGAACAAAAATTCCGCGAAACGCATCCGCGGGTGCTGGAATACGCCGCTAAACGCGAAGCTTTGCATACCCGCTTTGTCCGGGCGCTGAACGATACGAATCTGGAAGAACTGCAGCAAATCATTATCGACGAAGCAATCGTTTGTCCGGTTTCGGGAACGCGCAACTGGACGGAAGTGCGCCAGTTCAACCTCATGTTTTCGACTGAAATGGGTTCGACGGCCGACGGTGCCATGAAAATCTATCTTCGTCCCGAAACGGCACAGGGCATTTTTGTGAATTTCCTGAATGTGCAGAAAAGCGGCCGGATGAAAATTCCTTTCGGTATTGCGCAGATCGGTAAAGCCTTCCGCAACGAAATTGTCGCCCGGCAATTCATTTTTCGGATGCGCGAATTTGAACAGATGGAAATGCAGTTTTTCGTTCGTCCGGGCGAAGAACTGAAATGGTTCGACCAATGGAAACAAACCCGGATGCGCTGGCACAAGGCGCTCGGCTTGGGCGACCACAAGTACCGCTTCCACGACCACGACAAACTGGCGCATTACGCCAATGCCGCCACCGATATCGAATTTGAAATGCCTTTCGGATTCAAGGAAGTGGAAGGCATTCATTCGCGCACCGATTTCGACCTGAGCAGCCACGAGAAATATTCCGGCAAGAAAATCCGGTATTTCGATCCGGAGCTGAACCAGTCGTATACGCCTTATGTGATAGAAACATCCATCGGCGTAGACCGGATGTTTCTCAGTATCCTCGCCGGCTCGTACTGCGAAGAACAACTCGCGGACGGCGAAACGCGGGTCGTACTGAGATTGCCGCCCGCTTTGGCGCCGGTCAAATTAGCGGTTCTGCCGTTGATAAAAAAAGACGGACTGCCCGAAAAAGCGCGGGAAATCATGAACAGCCTGAAATTCGATTTCCAATGCCAATACGATGAAAAGGATTCTATCGGAAAACGTTATCGCCGACAGGACGCTATCGGTACGCCTTATTGCGTTACGGTCGACCACGATACGCTCACCGACCATCGGGTAACCATCCGCCACCGCGATACGATGGAACAGGAGCGGGTGCCTGTCGCCGATTTGAATCCATTGATTGCAGATAAAGTAAGTTTGAAAAATCTATTAAATTACTGATATATGAATACTAAAAACAGTATCTTCCTGTTTCTTGCCCTCGCCGCGCTGTCTTTCACCGCCTGCAACGAAACGGACGACAGCACTGTCCAGTGGAAGAAGGATAATCAGGCGGCCTACGACTCCATTACAGTCAATCCCGAATGGAAGCTTCTGGATACCGGCGACGGCCCTGCCGGTGTGTATTATCAAATTATTGCCACAGGTAGTGGAGAAGAAAATCCATTGCAAACGGCAACGGTTAAAGTCAATTACATAGGTTATTTTCTAAATGACAATACACAAGTTTTTGAGCGTGGAATCTCCTCTACATTATTAATTAATGATAAACCAAGAGGATTTGGTATTGCTTTACAAAAAATGGTTGTTGGAGATAAATGGAAGATCTGTATTCCTTATTATTTGGGGTATGGAACTGTA
>JAISYG010000084.1 GCA_031270075.1 Dysgonamonadaceae bacterium | reverse complement strand
CGAGAAGGAGCGGGAGGAAAAATTAGTGGAACAGGTGCTCTTGGAGGCCGGGGTTCTGGCACAGACCAAAAGCCTGGAAATTAACAACGTAAAAGACAACCAAAGTTTGACGTTCGGCGAATCGGGACTGGTCGTTTACAGCAGTGAACGGATTCCCGACGAATTGAATATCCAGCTTTGGGTGATTGAATCGGATACGGATATTCGTGAGTTCGCTCTCGACGCCGATCAGGTGCTCGACAGCGCCGCCTTCAAAGGGCTGTTTGCTGCGGTGGAAGTAGCGTTGGCCGTAACGAATCCGATTGTTTCCGGTGCGATAGCCGTTGGCGGCGTAGTAACCGACTTGCTTCGCCGGAAACTGCGAGCCAATAAAGACGACTTGGTCGGCTACTGGCAAACCACGCTGAACCGGGCGGAACATTACCCGCACGGGGTGCGCGACAAACAGGATGTGTACGATACAACCGGGAATATATTAGTGGATTATACCCTGTTCGGCTATGAAAACGCAGTCTGATCGTTGTCCCGTTAGGGACAAAAGAACGCAAATGCCGCGAATTTTTCTATGCCCTTTTGCGCCCTTTGCGGTTTAAACACACATTCTCCGCGAAAATGCTTTTGAATGATTGACTGAATGTCAAATTTAATTTTTTAATGAAGATGCCCCATTTACAAAAAAAGAATCCGGAGGCCCTCCCACAGGAAAGCGCAACGCTCTCCGGCAGGTCCGGTGCAGGTGTTGCGCCTGTCGGGAAGCATGAATCGAAACTGCCCTATGTGGCTCCCTCTTTCACGACAACCGATGTGGCCATCGAACCCTTCTGTGGGGATGCTTCCATTAGGATGAGTTCCGTCTATCCTATGATTGAGGAAGAGATATACGAGGCTCCCATTTACGACATAGAGATTTTCGGGCTATGACAGGAATCGCTTATAGCTAACAGCTAATGACTTAAAAATGAATTTTATCATCATTAAACAATAAACGGATATGACTACTCAATCATTATCATTTGTTTTTGCCGCTTTTCTAACGGCGGTAGTATTTTCTTTCTCCTCCTGCTCGGAGGACGAAGGAGGCTTTTCCGCTTCCGGCAAGGCTTCGCTTCGCATCAGCGTCGCGGGGATTTCCGCCGGAGGAGAGGAATCGCTGACGCGCGCCGCCCTCGAACCCCAGACCGTTTTCTTGACTGCCGACGACGGCACACCCGTGGAATTCACCCTCTCGGTTGACCCTGCTTCCGTGACGCGCGCGACCAACCCGATGGGCACCGGCAAAAAATACCGCGTCATCGTTTACAAGAACGCCAACACCTACGTGACGGAAGCCGAGTTCACGGCGGGCACCGATGGCAGCATCACGGGACTGGAACAGGACATACCCTACAAGCTGGTTGCCTTCTCTTACAACACGGCAACCGCCCTGTCCGCTGTTAATTCGGCTACGACCCTCACGGTCGACCCGTCGTACGACTTGTTGCACTGGGTGGGCAGTGTTACGATAGCCTCCGGATCACCCTCGCCGACGGTGGCGATTATATTCAAGCATCGGTTTCCGAAAGTGACTGTGACTGCGGACGCCTCGCTGACGGGCGACAACATCACCACAGTGCCGGCTTCGGCTACACTGACTCCCGGATACAAGGGCCAGCTGACCCTGCTGACGGACGGCGATCCCGCCGCAACCGGGACTGCTTCGGCGCAGACCTTCACCTTCAATACCTCAAATAACAACATGGTGGCGGCGAGCAATACCACCCGCTACGTGTTCACGGGTAACGACAACCCCATCACGCTGGCTTTCTCCGGCACGCTGATAGTGAACGCCTCCGGAGGCAATAAGACGCTGACGAACCCGGTGGTACACTTCGCCTCGGTCTTGCAGTCGGGTCACTCCTACACGCTGACCATGCGTGTGGAGGCGAGCAAAGGTGATTATTATCCATACGCTCCGGCTACTGGCTCCACTTACGAGGTGACTATTCCTCTGGGTACGACCTATTCTTACACCAATGCTTCGGGAACAAACACGGACGTGAATTCCCTTACTTTCCTGCGCTACAACCTCGGCGCCGACCCGGACTTGAGCCCCAAGGCGCAGATGGCTTATCCGCACACCGACGACAAGAATATCCGGGTGTATGGCGGCTTATTCCAATGGGGACGAAAAGACGTTTACCATGCCTTGCGTGACGCTATAGCCGATGTTCCGGGTTCGTTCACTTCCACTCAATATACCTTTGCCACGTACAATCCTGCTTCCACTTCCCAGCAGTTTGTTTGGAAGAATTCCCTCACTAAAGGTTGGTGGCTCTCCAATGACGATGCAGATTCGAACCTTTGGGGTAACGGCGGCGGCCTTTCCGAACAGACGAACTTTTCCTATAATTCAGTAAAACCGATTACTACCTCTGCCAACTCTTACAACCCCTGCCCCACGGGTTACCGTGTCCCTACCGAGCACGAATGGGCTTTGATTATAAACGAAAGCGGCAATTCTGCTTCCAGTTATAACGACCACTTTATGGCTGCTTCGCCCTATACCAATACGAGTTCCTACGGCAACACCTGGTATGTTCCATACTATAACCAAAATGTCGTTTGGGTGCGCGTGTCTGACAAAAAAGCCTCAACGGATTTTACCGGAAATAAGATGAACGGTTATGCCCTTTATAACGCGACTGATGCCGCTATTGATACCTATGGTAAGCGGAATAGTGTCTTCGCTCCCGATACCGATCTCACGGACGGCTCTGCTCCTAACCCTCTGATGTTCCTGCCTGCCGCGGGCTTGCGGGACTACACTAATGCTGGTGTGGCCGTTACGGGTAGCGCCGGCTGCTACTGGAGCAGTACGATTAACAACAACACCTCCTCCTCGTACAACATGTTCTTCACCAATATCATCGTGAACGCGGACAATCCCCCCAATCGCGCGAACGGGGTATCGGTACGCTGCATTAAAGAATGATCCGACTATTTTGACTATTCCCATTTTCCGGCAGTTTTCCCTTGCCCCCAGGCGGGGAAAACGAGCGGGAAAGGGTAGGTCCGGTCCGGTTTTCTTTTCTTCGCAAGTAGGGTTCAATCCCGATCCCGGTTGATTCGTTCATCAAAAATAATTTGTACTTTTGTCGTTCAATTGAAAAAAATATGGCATCAACATCCACTATCATTATCAAAGGGGCAAGAGTCAACAACCTGAAAAATATAGATGTAGAAATACCCCGCGACCGGTTTGTGGTTATCACCGGATTGTCCGGCTCCGGAAAATCGTCTTTAGCATTCGATACGTTATACGCCGAAGGGCAGCGGCGTTATGTAGAAAGCCTGTCGGCTTACGCCCGGCAGTTTCTGGGTCGGATGAGCAAGCCGGAAACCGATTTCATCCAAGGGATTCCGCCGGCCATTGCCATTGAGCAGCGAGTCAATACCCGCAACCCGCGCTCCACAGTGGGTACCTCCACCGAAATTTACGATTATCTGCGGATGCTGTTTGCGCGAATCGGCCAAACCCTCTCGCCGGTTTCGGGTGAAGTAGTCCGCAAACACCGGGTGAGCGATGTAACCGATGCGATACAAGCCTGTCCCGCCGGCACGCGCGTGGCTTTATTGACGCGAATCGTCCCCGCCGCTTCCCGCACCCTGCGTGAGGAATTGTCCATAAAAATGAAAGAGGGTTTTTCCCGGGTAGAAATCGCCGGACAAATTCACCGCATCGACGAAGACATCCTCAACAAGAAGGAGGTATTGGACAACAACGAACTGTTCCTCTTAATCGACCGTTTGGTAGCCTCTACCGATGCCCAGGCGCTGGCCCGCATGGCCGATTCGGTCGAAACGGCGTTTTACGAAGGACGGGGCGATTGCGTTCTCCGCATCGAAACCGCCGAAGGGGTCGTAGCCAAAGAATTTTCCCGTCGCTTCGAAGCGGACGGCATGGCGTTTGAAGAACCGTCGGATTTGATGTTTAATTTCAACAGTCCTGCGGGCGCCTGTCCCGTATGCGAGGGGTTTGGCAAAACGATGGGCGTTGCCGAAGATTTAGTCATCCCCGATGCCTCGTTATCGGTCTACGACGACGCTGTGGTTTGCTGGAAAGGGGATAAGATGAGTGACTGGAAATCCGATTTCATTCACAGCGCATCCCCCGGCGGCTTTCCCATTCACCGGCCTTATCATGCATTGAGTCAGGCGCAAAAAGACCTTCTCTGGCATGGTAACGGTACAGTGAAAGGCATCGACGATTTTTTCCGTTTCGTGGAAGAAAACCTTTACAAGATTCAGTACCGCGTAATGCAGGCCCGTTACCGGGGGAAAACCGTTTGCCCGGCTTGCAACGGATTACGCTTGAAACCGCAGGCGTTCCACGTAAAAATAGACGGGAAAAATATTTCCGAATTGACGCAACTGCCGGTCAGCCGGCTTCAGACGTTTTTCGATGCATTGCATTTGGATGCGCACGACGAGCAAATCGCCCGGCGATTGCTGATCGAAATCCGTACGCGGCTGCAGTTCCTGAACGATGTCGGTTTGGGGTATCTGACACTCGACCGCCTGTCGTCCTCCCTGTCCGGCGGAGAAAGTCAGCGGATCAATCTGGCTACTTCCTTAGGAAGCAGTCTGGTCGGGTCGCTCTATATTCTCGATGAACCCAGTATCGGTTTGCATCCCAAAGATACCGGGCGGTTAATTCAGGTATTGCGCCGGTTGCAGGCCTTGGGAAACACGGTGGTGGTGGTGGAACACGACGAAGAAATTATCCGCGCCGCCGATTATATTATCGACATTGGCCCCGAAGCCGGACAAAACGGCGGCCGGGTGGTTTATCAAGGCCCGTTGTTCAACGGCCGGTTTGAAACGCCGGTACAAAGTCATACGCTCCGGTACCTGACGGGAGAGGAGAAAATAGAAATACCCGCACAGCGCCGGAAATGGAACAGTTACATCGAAGTGAAAGGCGCCCGCGAAAACAATTTGAAAAATATCGACGTCCGTTTCCCGCTCCATGTGATGACGGTAGTAACGGGAGTAAGCGGTTCGGGTAAATCATCACTCGTCCGCGATGTGTTTTATAAGAATCTGAAACGCTATTTCGACAGTGCCCGCTCGCAGGAAATCAAAAACCTCAGCGGTGATTTACGAGCCATCGAGCAAGTGGAATTTGTGGATCAAAATCCCGTGGGGCATTCCTCCCGCTCCAATCCGGTAACCTATATCAAGGCTTACGATGAGATCCGGAAACTGTTTGCCGATCAGCCTTTGGCGAAACAGATGCACTTTACCCCGGCCTATTTTTCGTTCAACGTCGAAGGCGGGCGTTGCGAAGAATGTAAAGGCGACGGCAACATCACCGTCGAGATGCAGTTTATGGCCGATGTAACGCTGGAATGCGAGGCCTGTCACGGCCGCCGCTTTTCTCCGGATGTACTGGAGGTGGAATACCACGGCAAAAGCATTTACGATGTCCTGGAAATGACGGTCGAAGAGGCGATTCGGTTCTTCAGGGAACCGAAAGACAATCAAACGAAAAAGATTGTGAAGAAGCTGCAAACCTTGCAGGAAGTGGGATTAGGCTACGTCAAACTCGGACAAAGTTCGTCGACTCTTTCCGGCGGGGAAAACCAGCGGGTGAAGCTGGCCTATCATTTGAGCGAAGAACGGGCGCAACCGACCCTCTTTATCTTCGATGAACCTACTACCGGCCTGCACTTCCACGATATCAACACGCTGATGAAGGCTTTCGATGCCCTGATTGCCCGCGGACATACGATAGTGATTATCGAACACAACCTGGATGTCATCAAAACAGCCGATCATGTCATCGACCTTGGGCCGGAGGGCGGCGAACAAGGCGGCTATCAAATCGCCACAGGAACGCCGGAGGAAATAGCCGGTAATGACGAGTCGGTTACGGGGAAGTTTTTGCGGGGGAAACTGTAACGGCAGGCTGGAAAAAATCATGGCGGGTCAAGCCCGCCATGACACAGATGGTTGTTAAAAAACACCCTCTTTCTCTTAATTATAATTCTTCGAACACAAACGATTATAATCGCGTTCCGCTTTCGGAATTTCATACACCCATTCCTGAGCATCTTTATCCTTATCGAGGAAGCCGGCAAAACTGATATTATAATTGGTTCCCGTACGATGTACATCCAAATGCAACCGTTTCAAGTCGAACCAGCGGAAACCTTCGCCCCAAAGTTCGATACGGCGGTGATTCATCACTTCTTCGGCCAATGCCGCGCCGGTATTGCTCGAACCGGTATATGCCGGATCGCGTTCGGCTACGAACTTATTCAGGTATTGTTTGGCCGAAGCGTCGTTACCCGCCCGTGCGTATGCTTCCGCTGCCGTGAGGTACATTTCCGACAGGCGCATAAAAGCTACATCACCCACCGGATCGGCCGTCGAACGGGCCGTAAATTTACGGTGTTGATAAGCCCGTTTATTGTAATTGGAGGCGGGAACAGTGGCTGTGCCGGTCGGATCCCACCACTGGCGGCGCAAATCGGTAGCCGACATCAAGTCGTAAGTAGTGGAACTGATACATTTGATACCTGTCCGGTTGGAAGAAGAATTGAAATTCCATCCCATATAAGCATAGAACGAGTAGAAATAGACCGTCTGGTCATTCAGTGTTTTTGCGGCATACAGGGCCTCGCCGGTTTTAGAAGTAATATCTGTGAATCCGTTCATCAACTGATCTTTTGTCATCAACTTGGCTCCGGCCGCCTCAGCGGTATTGATAGCGGTAGCGGCCGCCTCGGCTGCTGCGGCATAATTCTGCTGTGCAAGCGTAACGCGGGCTTTTAAGCCATAAGCTGCCGCCTGGGAATAATGGGTTACATCATACGGTTTGTATCCGTTCAATAAAGTGATGGCATTATCCAAATCCGCATTGATTTTTGTATACACATCGGCTACCGAATGACGAGCCATAGGTGCAATTTCCGACGTTTCACGATAGGGAACGCCATCCTGCGCGTTAGCATCGGAGGCTTCGTAGCGTTTAGCATAGAGTTGCACCAGATTGAAATGCGCCCATGCACGGATACAGAGTGCTTCCCCTTTAATGTATTTGGCCAGCGGGTCGGACGAATCGGCAAAATTCTTATCCAACCCTTCCAAAATCAGATTGGCATTCAGGATAAACTGATAATAGGTTCGCCAAAAACCAATATTGTAAGATGAAGTTTCACTTTTATTGGGCGCCCATTGCAAATAGGTTTGATGCCATGTTTGAGTATCCCAGGTAAAATCGTCGCCTTCCGCTTCGCGACAAATCATAAATCCCGGTTCGCCGCCCATCCCTTGAACGCCCAGAAACTGGGAAACCATGTTGCGATGAATCCCGTTCAGAGCGATATACAAACCATCTAACGTTTCCGAAATGGTTACCGCCGAAACGGATTCGGTCGGAACCGTATCCAGGAAATCTTCCGAGCAACCGGTCAGATTGAACATTCCGACAATTGCTATGCTTAATAGAATATATTTAAACTGTTTCATATTCGTAATTATATTAAATTTAGAAAGATAAATTTACGCCCAAAGTAAATATTCGCGCCGGTTTATAATCGTTATAGACCAGACCGGTATAATACCCTTGAGGATTTAATCCCTGACGGGCTGTGAGCAGGAATAGATTTTCCGCGCCGAGATTAACATTCAATGAACGGATTTGCGCAGCAGAAATCAGTTGAGCCGGAACAGAATAAGATAAATTCAGCGAACGGAAATTCAGGTAGTCGCCACTAACCAACCAACGGGTGGAATACGACTGATTGATATTGGTGTTGTGAGCGGCCGTAAAGTCCATGCGGGGAACGGTCGTAATATCGCCTTCTTTTTTCCAGGCGTCTTGAATATCCGTATGCATGGCATAACCATACTCGCCTGTCGCCATTAAACCGGCATAACTTGTATCCAACACTTTAGACCCTAAAGAGTAGGAAAAAACGGCTTGTAAAGAAAAGTCTTTGTATCCCAAATTGAGATTCACACCGCCGTATAAATTGGGAATAGACGACCCGCTATAATCAAATTTGGCGTACGAATAATTATTCGTCAATGTTTTTCCATCCAGTTCTACAACGGTGTTTTTCACTGTGGTAGTCAACGTTTCATCCTGTTCGTTGTATTTTTCGGTATCCAAATAATATAAACCGTTTCCGTTAGCAGGATCTACGCCATACCATTGCCTGAGCCAAAATTCGTAACGGCTGTAACCTTCCATCCATTTTTTACTGCCGTCGATATGTCCGTTTTCACGCATTTCGTCGGGCAAGCGCAGGATTTTATTTTTCAACAATGTAGCATTGATTCCGATGGAGGCTGTCCAGTCTTTTGTTTTCAGGAAAGTAAAATCCAATCCCAGTTCGACGCCTTTATTGACGACATCGCCGATATTATCGCTGATGGAAGCGATACCGGTCGAGGTCGGTTGGGATACATCGAACAACAAGTCTTTCGATTTCTTTTGGAACAATTCCAACGAGCCGGTCAAACGGTTGAAGAGGCCAAACTCAAGGGCGACGTCCGAACTGACTTGCGTTTCCCATTTCAAATTCGGATTCGACATGTTTTCAAAATAAGCGCCCAGTTCCGAACTGTTGGCATTTCCTAACAAATAAAGCGTTTGATAGGGATAATACGAAGCATAACCGTCGCTGTCCAGCAATTGGTCATTACCGGTTTCGCCGTAAGAAGCTCTCAGTTTCAGGTTGTCGATCCATGGGAGTTGACTGATAAAATCTTCCTCGTTGATGCGCCAGGAAGCGCCGACCGAATAGAAATCACCCCAGCGGTTTTCCGGTTTGAAACGGGAACTTCCATCCCGCCGGTAAGTAGCCGAAAAATAGTATTTTTCCAGGAAATTGTAATCCAATTGAGCCAGATAACCTTCTTTCCGGTAAGTATCGGTGTAGGACGTCAATGAACTGATGTTGGAGAAATTTTCCCAGTCATAGACATTCGGAATCGTTTCGGACGTTTTCATACCATATATATATTCATACTGATAATCGTAGCTTTCGTGTCCAAGCATGACTTTGACAGCATGATTGACGGTCGGAATAAATTCGTACCGGGCAATCTGATTGAACGTTTGCGTCAGTGTACGGGTAGCGCTTTGAGCCAACCGTCCGGGGCCTGCCGTACCGTCGCCCACCAAGGGGTTTTCGTAGCGTTTCATACGATAATCCACATTGTCTACACCGTAATTGGCGGTAATATCCAATCCTTTTATCGGGATGAAAGTGATATAGGTGCGGCCGGTAGTCATGGTCCGTGCATAACGGCGCAGATTAAATTCCGTTTCCGCAACAGCATCGCGTCCGTTGCTGGACAGGCGGGCGCCCTCGTAGTCGTAAACATATTTAGCCGGATCGGTGGTAGGATTTCCGTCGGCGCCCAGGTAAGCTCCTGTTTGCAGATCATGCTTGTGAACCGGATAAATAGGCGCTATCGTACGAACGTAACGCGCCAGATTGTTGTAGGAAGCAGAATTGCCCGAATCGGCAGTCGAATAATTGGAAATATTGCGGCTGGCCGATACATTCAATCCGCTCTTAAACCATTTGACGGGATGAATATTATGATTCAAGCGAGCGCTGTAACGTTCCATATTGGTTTTAATCATGTAACCTTCTTCATTCACATAACCGATCGACGAATAGGTATCGCTTTTTTCCGAAGCCGAACTGTAGTTCAGGTCATACTGCTGGCGATAGCCTTTCCGGTAAGCGGCGCCTTCCCAATCTAAGTCATCGCCCCATTTCAATTGGGTAGCATTGGGATTTAACAATCCGTCGGTAGATACGATATCCCCGTCGGCAATACCAACGAAAGGATTGTATTTCAGAGTAGACACCATTTCGGCCGATGCTTTTGTTGCTGAAGCTTCCGGTGTGTCCCCGGCTGTGATATAAGCGTTTTTCCGCATTTGCCATTGAAGCGGGAAATAATCAAACGCATCTACCCTTGCGTAATCGGCATAAGCGCGTTCGGAAAATCCTTGCGAAATGGTCAGGTTGACCCTTCCGTCGGCCGATCCTTTTTTCGAGGTAAGAATCAATACCCCGTTCCCAGCGCTGGAACCATACAAAGCCGTAGCGCTCGCATCTTTCAAAATCGAATAACTTTCGATATCCGCCATGTTGATGCTGGACAAAGACCCGTTATAAATCGTTCCATCCAAAATAATTAACGGAGAGTTCGATGCATTGATGGATCCGAAACCACGGATACGCAAACTGGCCGATTCGCCGGGTTGTCCTAACGACGCAGTGGTTTGAACGCCCAACACATTCCCTTCGATAGCGTTTGAGATATTCATTAATGGGCGTTTCTCGAACTTTTTCGCCGTAACGGTCTGCGCCGAGCCGGTATAGCTGCGTTTCAGCACGGTTCCGTAGGCTACCACAATTACATCATCCAACGTTTGTTCATCCGGTTTCAATACCACACGCACGGTTGACGCCACAGCCACCGTTTGCGGAAGCATACCAACATACGAAACCGTAAGCGTTTTAGCATCAGGAGGAACCGAGAGCGTAAATGCTCCGTGGAGATCGGTTACCGTACCAATAGATGGAGTACCGGTTACTACTACCGTAGCTCCAATAATAGGATCACCAGTTTCGTCTAACACCGTTCCCGATACCGACCGGGTTTGTGCGATTACTGATATCCCCATACATGCACTTGCTAATAAACAGATTAGCAAAACAGAGAATTTTTTCATACATTTTACTTTAAATTAAACAAATATTATTTCATCATTCCCATGTTATCTGTTGATGAGAGAAGGTCGATTCAAGTCCATTACTCACAACAGAATTAACACGTTTTTTGCAAATATATACATTATTTCAAAAAAAACAAAAAAAATACTAATTTATATTTGTTTTTTCTTTGCAGTTAAACGATGCCACATAAACACAATAGAACCATTTCTCCTGTGTTCCCGAGCGGTATACCCTGTTGATAAGGTTCTAAAACACCGTCAATTAAACCATCCGGTTTGATTTAGATAATCAAATAGTTAGGTTTTTGTCTATAATCAACCTTCTAATTGGGTTAGCTCCTGACTTTTACACTTTTTAAAGGACATAAAGGTAACGCATTGTCAAAATCAGAAAAAAAGATTAATGAGTGGTTTTTTGTTTTTTTTTAAAATAATATATACTTTTGCAGATAAAATATGTTAATTCTGTTGTAAGTATTAGTGATTTGAATCGAACTTATAATGTGGTTAGCTGTTTTGAAATTATTATATAAGAGTGAGCTTAAACAGTAATTACTTAAAAGCAAATGTATGAAAGAAAACAAATGCAAGAATGGATGTGATTTCGTGAGAAAAATGTATGAAATGAAGAAAATTGCAGCACTTTTTCTTCTTTTCATAGGTTGTTTATCTATTGGAGATGCCTATTCTCAAGGAATTAAAGGAACTGTAGTCGATGAACAAGGGGAACCCTTGATTGGTGCATCGGTAAAAGTGGTAGATGGCAAGGAGAAAACAGGAAACTTATCTCTGGGTACTGTAACCAATATCAATGGCGAGTACTCATTACAAGTGCCTAATACTAATTTTTCCTTGGAGTTCAGTTATATCGGATACGAAACAACGACCATTCCGCTGAGCAATACGGAAGCTTTGAAACGCGTCGTATTGAGAGAAAGCAGTGCGGAATTGAGCGAAGTAGTTATTACCGGTATGCAACGAGTCGATAAACGTTTGTTTACAGGTGCTGCTGCGCATCTCAGTCAGGGTGACGTTAAAATCGACGGGATAGCTGAAGTAGGTCGTTCTTTGGAAGGACGTGTCGCCGGAGTGTCGGTACAAAATGTTTCCGGTACTTTTGGTACGGCTCCGAAGATCCGAGTGCGTGGTGCAACTTCTATCTATGGCGATTCCTCTCCTCTTTGGGTCGTAGACGGAGTGGTGATACAAAATGTGGTGGATGTGAGCGCTGACGAGCTTTCATCGGGAGATGCGGAAACCGTATTGAGTTCTGCCGTTGCGGGATTAAATGCCAGCGACATAGAATCCTGGGATATTTTGAAAGACGGGACAGCGAGTTCAATATATGGTGCAAGAGCGAAAGCCGGGGTGATCGTCATCACAACCAAGAAAGGCAAGAAAAATACCAGTTCGATCAATTACAGGGGAGAATATACAACGCGCCTTATTCCCTCGTATGCGGATTTCAATATTATGAATTCGCAAGATCAAATGGCCGTTTATCAGGAAATGCAAGCGAAGGGCTGGTTGAATTTCAGTAATACCTACCGTCGCAGCAGTAGCGGCGTTTATGGAAAAATGTATCAATTGCTGAATACCTACGATCCTGTTACAGGCATTTTCGCTTTACAGCAAACCGAAGAAGCCATGAACGGCTATTTACGGGAAGCGGAACGGCGGAACACGGATTGGTTTCAGGAATTATTCAACACTTCGCTGATTCAGAACCATTCGGTTAGCATGTCCGGCGGTACGGAAAAATCGACCTATTACGGGTCGGTCAGCGCCTTGCTCGATCCGGGATGGTTTAAGAAAAGCGATAATAAACGGTATACGGCTAACTTGCAATTGAATCATAAACTCAGCAATACCTTGAATTTCGACATCCTGTCAAGGGCTTCCTATCGTTCGCAAAGCGGACCGGGAACGATGGGACGTACAACGAATGCCGTTTTCGGGGAAGTAAGCCGTAACTTTGATATCAATCCCTACAGTTATGCCTTAAATTCTTCGCGTACGTTAGATCCGAACGAAATCTATACCCGGAATTACGCCGATTTCAATATAAAAAATGAATTGGATGCCAATTATATGGATTATAATCTGGTCGATTTAACGTTCCAGGGAAAACTGACATGGAATGTCCTTAAAGGCTGGGATGTGGAAGTTTTAGGAGCTACGGCTTATTCGACGGCAGCTACGGAACATCACGTAACGGATGCTTCCAATCAGGCGCTGGCATATCGGGCCATGCAGGATGCTAATGTGAGAGATAATAATCCGTATCTGTATAAGGATCCGGATGATCTGTATGCACTGCCGATAACCATATTGCCGTATGGAGGTATTTTTGAACGGTCGGACAATAAAAGTATATCGTACAATTTCCGGGCTACAAGCAGTTATGTAACGGCATTGGAGGATACGCATATTCTTGGCTTTTTCGGAGGTATGGAAATTACGAATGCCGAAAAAGAGAGAACCTGGTTCCGGGGTTGGGGACGTCAGTATTCGATGGGAGATGTTCCTTTCTATGATTACAAAATGTTTAAACATGGACAGGAAGCCGGATTGGACTACTATAGCGCAACCATTTCCAGGGAGCGAACGGCTGCGTTCTTCGCCAAAGCGGATTATTCCTATAAAGGAAAATATATCCTGAATGTAACGGGACGTTACGACGGATCGAACCGTATGGGAAAATCGAGGAAAGCCAGATGGACGCCAACGTGGAATGTGGGTTTGGCATGGAATTTACATGAAGAAGATTTTTTCAAGTCTTTGGCACCGGTGCTCACCCATGCTAAAATAAATCCTTCTTACAGTTTAACGGCCGACAGGCCTTCGGTTACCAATGCGTTGGCTATTATTCGGGCTACCAATGCCTGGCGCCCCGATGTGGCTTCACAGGAACCGAGTTTGTATATATCCAGTTTGGAAAACAGTGAATTGACTTACGAGAAGAAGCACGAATACAACATCGGTATGGAATTAGGATTTCTGAACAACCGTATCAGTCTGCTTGCCGATGTATTTAAGCGGTATAACTTCGACCTGATCGGTCGCCTGGATGTAATGGGTATTGGCGGGGAAGTTCAAAAATACGCTAATGTGGCAGCTATGAGCGGTAGCGGTTTTGAAGCGACGCTGACAACCAAGAACATTGTCAAAAAAGATTTCAGGTGGACAAGCTCGTTTATCTTTTCAAATATCCAGGTAAAAGTGGAAGAATTGAAAAACGAACGCCGTGTGATCGATTTGATCACGGGAAATGGATTCGGTATGGTCGGTTACCCCGACAGAGCCTTGTTCTCTATCCCGTTTGCCGGATTGGATGAAGACGGTCTTCCTACTTTTATCAACGAAAAAAATGAAGTTTCTTATCTTGTCAATAATCAGGAGAGGATCAATCTGGATTTCTTAAAATACGAAGGGCCAAGCAATCCGACTATCACCGGAAGTTTTGGTAATATATTTAACTATAAGAATTTCAGGTTGAATATTTATGTTACCTATTCGGCAGGAAACAAACTTCGTTTGGATCCTTACTTTAGCTACACATACACCGATTATTCCGCAATGCCGAAAGAGTTTAAGAACAGATGGATTTTACCGGGCGACGAATTACAAACCAACATTCCGACCATCCCTACCCGGCGTCAGGTAAATGCGATAAATAATTTGAGATATGCCTATAACTCCTACAATTACTCGGATGTACGGGTAGCTGACGGCGGATTTATACGCTTAAAAGAAATATCTCTTGCTTACGATTTTCCGAAAACGATAACTTCGGCTTTGAGAGTGCGCGACTTACAGGCAAAACTACAAGGAACGAACTTGTTTTTACTGTATGCAGATCCTAAATTGAACGGACAAGATCCGGAATTTTTTAATTCAGGTGGTGTTGCCGCGCCCATGGCAAAACAAATTACGTTTACGCTTTCTGTAGGATTATAAAATAATTTTATTTAATGATGGATATGAAAAAGATATATATATTACTGTTTTTAGGGGTGTTGTTATTATTGGGCAATACCGCATGTAATGATTTCCTGGATGTGGCGCCCGATAGCCGAACGCAGATTGATTCGGAAGAAAAAATCACCAAACTGTTAGTGAGCGCTTATCCGGATAAATTATTCATTTTTACAACGGAAACGTCATCCGACAATACGGATTGGCGGGATAATACCCGTACTTCGGTTTCGGAAGTACAGGATCAGCTTTTCTTATGGCAAGATGTGCAAACCAATGCCACCAACGATTCGCCGGAAGATTACTGGACTGCAGCTTATGGCGCTATTGCATCGGCTAATCATGCCATTCGCGCCATCGATGAAATGGGTAATCCCGCAAGCTTAAATCCGCAAATGGGCGAAGCTTTATTATGCAGAGCGTATGGTCATTTTTGCTTAGTGAATGTATTTGCCAAACACTATTCGGCCCAAACCGGTGAAAGCGATTTGGGTATCGCTTATGCCGACAAGCCGGAAACCACCGCCAATCCCTATTACGAACGCTTGTCGGTTGCGGAAGTGTATCGACGGATCGAGAGCGATCTGCTGAATGGATTGGAATTGGTCGACGATAATCTTTATCCTACGGCGCCGAAATACCATTTCAACCGGAAAGCCGCTTATGCTTTTGCCGCACGCTTTTATCTGTATTATAAAAAATACGATAAAGTGATTGAATACGCGAATGAAGTATTAGGCGAAAAACCGGAACGGGTACTGAGGAATATGAAGGAATTTGCATCCTTACCGACTGCCGCGCAAACCCGCGCACAATATTACGGTAAATCGCAGCACAATGCGAACTTGCTTATTTCATCCCCCATCAGCTCCGTATGTAATTATTTTGGGAATTATGGCACGGGAAAAAGGTATTTACACTCAAAGAAAATCGCTATCAACGAAACGACGCAAAGTCCGGGTCCTTGGGGCGTTTATACCGGTGATCTGTACTATCTGAGCCCGGGTCAGTATGACGACGGATATGTATTTTCTCCTAAAAATCCCTATTATTTTGAATATACCGATCCTGTAGCCCGAACCGGTTACACCCATACACTCAATGTGGCTTTCCATACGGATGAAACCTTGTTGTGCCGCGCCGAAGCATATATCCTGTTGCAACAATACGATAATGCAACCGCCGATCTGAATGTATGGCTTACCGGACACACCACCTCGAAGGTTATACTGACACCGGAATTAATCAACGAATATTATAAAGGTATCGAATATTACCGCGCCGATGATCCGACCCCTAAAAAAGAGTTACATCCGGAAGATCCGATTGTTTCCGAGCTTCAAGAAAACATGTTGCATTGTTTACTGCATATCCGCCGTATCGAAACCATTCATGAAGGTTTGCGCTGGTTCGATGTGAAACGTTACAACATTGTGATACACCGTCGCCATTTGGATGAAAACGAAAATGTGAAGGTTCTGGATACTTTATTGGAAAACGACGAAAGAAGAGCGATTCAACTCCCGGCTTCCGTTATCGGCGCCGGTATGACTCCGAATCCGAGAACGAAATAATTAAAATGATTAAAATTATAAAATATGAAAGAAGTAAAATTATATTTAATAATGTTCTTGATGGCCGGTATATGCTGGTCGTGTAAAGAAGATGCCATCAGCGACGAAAGTATTTTCAAAGACAGTACGAAAGAACTTTCGGAGTTTGATAAATGGATATTGGTCAATTATACTTATCCTTACAACATTGTGTTTAAATACAAAATGGAGGATATCGAAAGCGACCACTCTTACCAGCTGGTTCCTGCCGATCCCGATAAAAGTATCGCTTTCGCAAAATTCATCAAATATTTATGGTTGGATGCATACGCAGAACACAAAGGGGTCGATTTTCCTAGAATGTATGCCCCCCGGGTGATTCACCTGATTGGGTCGGGAGCCTACAATTCAAATAATACCTATTTATTGGGTACCGCTGAAGAAGGATTGAAAATTACGCTTTTCAGAGTCAATGATTTTGATCCGGTAAACCCTTCTATTCCGGAAATAAAAGACCGGATGCGAACGCTCTATCATGAATTTTCTCATATTTTACACCAGAAAAAGAATTATTCGGAAGAGTTCCAGAAAATAACGAACGACGATTATATACTGAACGATTGGAGTTCGTCTACCGCTACGCTCCAAATCGCGTATGAAAAAGGATTTGTCAGTCGCTATGCCCGAAAAGAACCGAACGAAGATTTTGTAGAAATCATTGCTCGTTACGTGGTTTACGGCCAAGAGAACTGGGACGCTATATTAAAGGCTGCCGGTACGGACGGCGCAGCGAAGATTAATCAAAAATTTGAAATCGTGCAAAACTACCTGACTGTTTCGTGGGGTATCGATATCAATGAACTTCGCCGTGTTTTTGAAACCCGTCTGGATAATATGGATAAATTAGATTTAACCCATCTCGATTAATACATTTATGAATATGAAAAAAATTGCGTGTTTCATGCTGGTTATTTCAGCTATTATTTTGAACGGATGTGTACAGGACGAAAAAGATATTTTCGACGATCCGGCAGCTATCCGCTTACAAAAAGCGATTGAGGCAGATATAAAAGCGCTTACAAGCGCCGAAAACGGTTGGTTTGCGGATTTCTATCCTGAAAACGAGCACGCCATAGGCGGTTATGTGATGCATTTCAAATTTACGCCCGATAGAAAAGTGAGCATAGGCTGTGAAATTCAGACCAATGCTCCGGCCGGCGAGTTCCATACATCCGAATGGGATGTATTTGCCGAACAATCGGTGATACTTTCGTTTTCAACCTACAATCCTGTATTTCACTATTTCTCCGAACCGTATGCCTCCGACGTGGACGGCAGATATGGAGATTATGAATTTGTGGTCATGAAAATCTCCGACGATCAGATCGAACTGAAAGGGAAAAAGCACGGCAATCGGTTAATCCTCCGGAAAAATACAGACAATACAGACCCCCAACAGTATTTCACTGACGTGGCGCAAATCGAAGATACGCTTTCTGAGTTTGGCATGTTCGGTTTCGTACTGGAAGGTACCCGAATGGGCGTTACATCCGTAGTGGATCGTACCTTTACCATCGGTTATACGGAAAAAGACGAAAAGGAGGAAGAGGTTTCCAAGACGAAGAAAGTGGCCTATACGTTTACTCCCACCGGTATCCGTTTCTATGAGCCGTTTGTTTTTAACGGCAAAACCATGCAAAATTTTGTATGGCAAAAAGCGGAGGAAAAATATGTCTGTACCGACGAAAACGTTAATGCCTACTTCGATGTCTATTTCCCCTCCGATTATCAATTACGCTACGGCGAATTGGTAGGAACATGGGAAATGCGCTATCACGGAGCCAGTACAACTACTTTTGAAACAGTTACGGCGACCATCGAAGTAAAAAAGAAAAACGCCACATTGAACCTGAAATGCGATGCCGTATTCAGTTTCCCGGGCATTGAAATTACTTTCGATCCACAAAAAGGGATTATCTCCATTTTGAATCAGAATGCGGCTGTTCAGGAAGAAACCGGTTATTTTATCCGTGTCTGCGCCTATGATAGGGTTGCCGGATACCTGAATACAAGTTCAACCGGTCCGGTAGGTATTGTCGGCGTATGGAACAAAGATGCTGAAGGAAAGCGACAAATTACGTTCGTGGATAACGGTGTATGGGGAACCTATAAGCCCAATGGCATTCTATTGCGCTTGTACGACTCGGCCAATACCAGTATGGGTAACTTCACGAGCAATAAAGGAGGATATCGCTTGAATGATATTACAATAACAAAAATGGATTAAACAGTTTTATAAGATGAAAAAAACAATCAATCTATTCGCTATTTTTGCAATCCTCTTTTTCTGCGGATGCGAAAATGAAGATTACCCGCGCTTTGAAGACAGCCAAGTGAAAATCGAACAATCGAATGTTACTTTCACGGCAAAAGGCGGAACAGGGTCTATTATCGTAGGAACTTCCGACTATACCGCTTCGGTCGATCAAAACTGGTGCAAGCTGAGCACTTCCGGTAATACGATTACGGTAACCGTAGAACCCAATATAAGTGTGATCATCCGTTCGGCAAACGTAACCATTCAATCCGGCGATAAAATCAACTTTGTTCCGGTTACACAAAACGCCGTATATCTTCATCTGGAAAATTACGAAACCATCTCTTTGCTGGGAAGAGGCGGCACGATTTCTTTTCCCTACGAATGTGAAACCTCGGTATCGGTAACATCCGATGTTTCCTGGATCACTCCGAAAGTAGAAGGCGATCAAATCGTGTTACAGGCTATGCAAAATCCGAATTTCCTGGAATCGCGCAAAGCTACGCTCACGTTAACCGCCGGAGATAATTTGTTTTCATTGAAACTGAATGTAGAACAGAAAGAACTGATTACTTCCTACGAACCGGATCCGGACATGGATGCAGTCAATAATTTCCTGAATCTGAAAAACAACAACGGTACATCTTCCCGGTATAAGGTAACCTACTTCTCTTCGCGATTGGCAAGTTTGTACAACACTTTGATAACAGCCTATCCTATTCTGCAGGAAATGCGGATCGAAGCGCCGCGAAGTTCGTATAAACTTTCGGTGATACTGTATAATACGATTGGAAATCAATATTGGAATGCAACCAATGGGCTGGTACCGATCGATGGATCGAAAACGGTAGCTGCATTTGCCCTTTCCGGAGATTCTTACTCCGGAACATCTCCCGCTTATACAAGCAACACCAATTATACGCAACTAAGGGCATGTTTCGCTTCGAGCAAAGGTTTTACAATTATACAGGAGGATAATGTGTTTTGGTTTCGTAGTGTAGACAATCCGTTGGATTATTTCAAAGCAGAACCCGCTTCGTGGTAAATCGAAAGGATTAACGTTGTTACGCCGTCCTGAAAGGACGTAATTTTCATAACCGCAGGTCAGCTGATCTGCGGTTTGTGCTGTATAATAGCACTACCGCTCGGCGTAGGCTCTGCCCATAGCCGTCAGGTTAATCAAAATTATCGGCTGAAAAACAGGAAATAAGCAAAAAAAGGAAACAGCAATAAATAATAGGGGTTCTCCCAGAATCAGGCATTGTATTATATGCCGAAAAAATGCGGAACCTGTTAAGTCGTCCCCATTTACATGAATTGGCCGTCACATCGGGATTTTGTCAAAGAACATTCGGGTTACGGCCGGAAATATTTTTTGACGTGCTGTTTTACACCATATCCCGCATGGAAGAGGGCAGTTTGTCTTATATGGTATCCGTATTAGATTCCGAGTTTGGGGTTTTAATCGGGAAACAGTCGTTGAA
>JAISYG010000091.1 GCA_031270075.1 Dysgonamonadaceae bacterium | reverse complement strand
TGGGTGATTTCCTTACCCAAGGCTTTCAACGTGATTTCGCCACTGCTCCGAGCCTGTGCATACCACTTTTTCGGTTCTTCCGACTGCTGCGGATTTCTTCTTTCTACTACTACATACTTTACCGACATACTTGTTTTGTTTGATGGATTTATAAATAAAAAAAAACGGCAGAAATAAAAAAGCCCGTCCGGTTTTTCTTCCCAACAGGAAGAATACCGGACGGACTTGTCGCTAATCTTGCGTTTGCTTCAATCGTTTGAAGCAGAGATGCTTTTGTGTAACTTATTGAATCGCAACTACATGGGGGGGGATTTTAGGAATTCCATTTCGTTATATACCCCGATAACAAGAGGGTTCACTCCTTTGTCGGTATATCTATTTCTTTTGCTTCCGTACATGCCCTTGTTGCGTTTTTCTTTGTAACTGTTATTGTAAACTATTGCATATATTCGCTGACTGTCAGCGATTTTACGGGACAAAGATAAGCCTTTTTTTTATTATTGCAAATTTTATGTCGAAATATTTAGCGCAGGTAAGTTCTAATGAGTCAATGAACTTACCCTATACGATTTCAATGCAGGGACAAATCCCGCAAAAATTCCGGGATACTCTGCTCAAAATTCACGCCAAAGCGAATATCGGTTCCGGCGGCAGCCGTTTTTCGGATAGCCGACGTAGTGAAACGAACCGCAATAGCCGCCGATTCGTTCAAACTAAAATCATTCATCAGCGCCGACAGCAGGGCCGAACCGAACACATCGCCCGTGCCGTGGAAATAGCCGGGAATACGCCGTTCAAAACTGTAAGCCGTTTCGCCCGTAGCGGCATCGTAAGTGGCGGCGCCCAATGTTTCGTCGTTGAAAAAGACGCCCGTCAGGACGATTTTCTTTGGGCCGAGGGCGCTTAGTTTTTTCAGCAAATCTTCGATATACGTTTCTGTGTAGGGACCGGGACGATATTCTTCGCCAATCAAAAGAGCGGCTTCCGTCAGATTGGGAACAATAATATCGGCTTTTTCGCACAATTTACGCATCCCCAGGGCAAATTCCGGTGAGAATATCTTGTATAATTCCCCGTTGTCGGCCATGACGGGATCGACCAGAATCGTGGTATCGTTGGTTTTGAAGATGTCAAAGAAACGGGAAACCAAATCCAACTGCTCAAACGAACCCAGAAAACCGGTATAAATGGCGTCGAACCGGATACCGAGCGATTGCCAATGAGCGGTAATAGGCGCAATATCTTCCGTTAAATCACGATAAGTGAAACCGGTAAATCCGCCTGTATGAGTAGATAAAACGGCTGTCGGAAGTACGGTTGTTTCGATACCTGCCGCCGAAAGAATGGGTAAAGCCACCGTCAGCGAACATTTTCCAAACCCCGAAATATCGTGAATAGCGGCGACTCTTTTTAAGTTTTTCATACTGTCTGTTATTAAAAAGTCTAATAGGGCGCAAAGGTATGAAAAAAAATTAGTATTTTTGTAGAATCAATAATGAATGTTATACTCTATTATCATGACTAAAAAAGAATTGTCTTATAAGGAAGCTTTCGACCGTTTGCAGGAAATACAGGAATTGATCGAGGGAGATCAATTGGATGTAGACGAACTGGAAGTTATTCTGAAAGAAGCTGTCGGATTGTTGCAAACATGTAAAGAAAAATTATACAAGGTGAGTGAGGAAACTCAGAAGATCATACAAAATATGCAAGAATGAGAAAATATGCTATCATTGTAGCCGCCGGGAATGGTTCGCGTATGGGGACGGATATACCTAAACAATATCTTCTCCTGCAAGGGAAGCCGGTTTTGATGCATACGCTGGCGGCGTTTTACAACTACGATTCCCAACTGCAAATTATTTTAGTATTGGCGCCCGACCAAAAAGAATATTGGCGTAGATTGTGTCGGGAATACGATTTTACCATCCCGCATACGTTGGTAGATGGTGGAAAAACCCGGTTCCACTCGGTGAAAAACGGCTTGGAAGAAGTGTATGGCGAGGCATTAGTGGCGGTTCATGATGGCGTTCGTCCGATTGTCGACCTGGACTTGCTGGATAGCTTGTTCCATGTAGCCGGAGAGAGAAAAGGCGCTTTTCCGGTCATTCCCGTGGTCGATACCTTGCGGAGGAAAACAAACAATGGCGGCAGTAAAATCATGGAGCGCTCACAGTTCCGGCTGGTGCAAACACCCCAAGTCTTTTTATCACGAATATTATTCCATGCTTACCAAGCGGAATATTCCGAAAAATTTACCGATGATGTTTCCGTAGTAGAATCGCGGCGACTGTGCAAACCGGTGATGGTAGCCGGCAGACGTGAAAATATAAAAATTACTACTCCGGTCGATTTAATTATAGCGGAAGCGGTACTGAATCGGCGATGAATATGTATCTTCATTGGATATAGACGATCAAAATATTATGTATTTGCCGGGAGTAGGTCCCAAAAAGGCGGAAACACTCCTAAAAGAGATTCATGTGGTTTCGTGGGAAGATATGTTGTATTATTTTCCGTACAAATACATCGACCGCAGCAAAATTTTCAAGATACGGGAAATAGACGGCAATATGCCTTTTATCCAATTGAAAGGGAAAATCCGCGGATTTGAACAGGTGGGCGAAAAGAGTAGCCGCCGCTTGACAGCCGCATTTTACGACGATACGGGTAGCATCGAACTGGTATGGTTCCGGATGCTGAAACAAATTCCCGATATGTATAAACCGGGTGTCGAATACATTCTGTTCGGCAAACCGACTTTGTTCGGGCATCGCTTCACTGTCGCTCATCCCGAATTGGAAACGGAAAACAAGTTTTATGAAGGCGAAGTAGGAATACAGGGACAATACAACACGACCGAGCGGATGAAAAACGCTTTTCTCCATTCCCGGGCTTTGCAGAAAATCATTGTCCGGATATTGGAAAAAACACCGTCCCCTCTGCCGGAAACGTTAAACGGAGAGATTATGGATACCGTCCGCGTCATTTCCTTGGACGAAGCCATCCGGAACATCCATTTCCCGAAATCGGCCGATTGGTTAAGGAAAGCGCAATACCGCTTGAAATTTGAAGAATTGTTTTACTTGCAACTCCATATTTTACAGGTTACCAAGTATCGGGAAAAGCGGTTGGGCGGATGGCGGTTTGAGCGAGTCGGCGATTTTTTCAATCATTTTTATTCTCACCATCTCCCTTTTGAATTGACGAATGCGCAAAAGCGGGTGGTTCGCGAAATCAGGAAAGATACGAATACCGGTAAACAGATGAACCGCTTGTTGCAAGGCGATGTAGGTAGCGGAAAAACGTTGGTAGCGCTTCTTTCCCTGCTTCTGGCTTTGGATAACGGGTTTCAGGGGGCGATTATGGCTCCAACCGAAATACTGGCTACCCAGCATTACGAAACCATTGGCCGGTTGGTGGCCGGATTAGGTATCGAGGTGGCTTTATTAACCGGTTCGACCCGGAAAAAACAACGGGAAACCATGCTCCCCAACATACAGAACGGCGAAATACAGATTTTAATCGGCACCCATGCCCTAATCGAAGATACGGTAACGTTCAAAAATTTGGGTTTGGTTGTTGTGGACGAACAGCACCGGTTCGGCGTAGCGCAACGGGCAAAATTGTGGAAAAAGAACCGCATTCCGCCGCATGTGCTGGTGATGACGGCTACGCCGATTCCTCGCACGTTGGCCATGACCTTGTATGGCGACTTGGATGTTTCCGTTATCGACGAATTGCCGCCCGGCAGGAAACCGGTAAAAACTTTTCACATGTACAGCGAGAAGCGGAAAAATCTGTATGAATCCGTCCGCAAGCAGTTGCAGGAAGGCCGGCAGGTCTATATCGTTTATCCCTTGATAGAGGAAAGTGAAACCATGGATTTGAAAAACCTGACCGAAGGTTTTGAAATCATCCGGGAAATTTATCCCGAATACAAGGTCGGTATGGTGCATGGAAAAATGAAAGCGGCCGATAAGGAAGCCGAAATGCAGAAATTCGTTTCCGGCGAAACGCAAATTATGGTGGCTACGACGGTTATCGAAGTCGGCGTAAATGTGCCGAACGCTACGGTAATGATTATCGAAAATGCCGAACGATTCGGCCTCTCGCAATTGCACCAACTCCGGGGAAGGGTAGGACGCGGCGCCGACCAATCGTTGTGTATCTTGTTGACCCGTTATGAGTTGTCGGAAAACACCCGTCGCCGGATGGCTATTATGACCGAAACCAACGACGGTTTTGTCATTGCAGAAGAAGACCTGAAATTGCGCGGTCCCGGCGATATCGACGGTACGCAACAAAGCGGCATTACGCTCGACCTGAAAATAGCCGATTTAGCGCGCGACGGGCAAATAGTAAGCCTTGCCCGCGATGTGGCGTACAATATACTGAACGAAGACCCGTTGCTGGAAAAGCCGAAAAACAAACTGATGAAACTGCAACTCGACAAATTGAACCGGCAACGCCAAATGGGCTGGTTTATGATTAGTTAGCAATAATACGGCACTTGCGGTATAGTACTTTCCAACAAAAACGACAAATCGGTTCCGGGCGATACTTCCCGTGTCGGCCAGTCTTTCCGAAACAGGCGGGCGGTTTTGGAGCCGGTGAGTTGCAGATCATTTCCTTCTCGCTTCAATAAACAAGCTTCGCGTAAGCCCAGAACAAACACATCGGGATTGATTTCGATGAATTCGCGGATACGGTCTTCGCGTGTTTCGCCGCCATGTCCCGTCGGATGTACATCCAGATAATGCGGATTGATTTGGAAAGGAACCAGGTTCAGCGCGCCCAGGCCGCGAGGATCGACAATGGGCATGTCGTTGGTTGTTTTGATGGTGGGACAAGCTACGTTACTGCCCGCACTCCAACCGATATAAGGAGTTCCGGCTTGCACTTTGGCCCGGATGACTTCCATCAGACCGTGTTCGCGCATTTGCTGAATCAATCGCCAGGTATTGCCTCCGCCGATGATGATGGTTTCGGCGTTTTCTATCGCCTGTACGGGATTCCATACGCGGTGGATGCTGGAGATTGGGTATCCGAGCGAGGAAAAAACCTTGTCTACTTTCGCTTCGTATTCATTGTAACCAAACGAAACGGCGGCATAAGGAATAAAGACAGCAGTAGTCGGGATATTTCCTAAAAATGCTTGGATTTCGGCTTTCGCCCAGGAAAGATATTCTTCTCCCGGATTTGTTGAATTGCTTAATAATAAAAGTCGCATAATCTATTCTATTAATGGTGAATATTATTTATTTACCGATAATCACCTGTTTCAGATAACTTTTTCGCTCCGTAGTGATTTGAAGAAAATACACATTAGCGGAAAATGCCGGTACATGCACTTGTACAACATGTCCGTTTGCTTTCCCTTTTTGTAATAAGTGCATTTGGGCATCGAATAATTCCCAACGGTTAATCGTTTCGTTCATAAACCGGATATGGATGCTTCCCCGTGCAGGATTGGGAAAAACTTCCGGTTCCGGTAAAATATCCACCGTTTCAATCGCATTGTTTGGATTGCGAGCTACATATTTCGATAGCAAACGGATATAAGCAATCTGGTAAGCGCCCATCGGCTCCGTAATTTCCCAGGAATTTAGCGGCCAGTTGGCATTAAAATCCTTGTACATCTTCGCTGCCGGCTGATTGATCGGAATCGGTTCGGAATAACACAAAGCGTTATTTCCGGTCGATCCGCATGCTTGAGGGCAACAATCGTCCCAGTGGTATTTGTCGTTAGGGCCGCCGGCCAAATATCCCGGCGCAGGCCCATAAGTGGAATATCCTGCTTTATCCCACTTGATGCTTTTGTCGCAAAACCAAGTATGATAGATTTCCGTCAAACTGTTGGATGCGCCATAAGCGTTCATATTAGTCAGATAGACTAACCCCATCGGATTGACGCCGTGAATATAATGCAAGTAATCTTCCGCCGCATCGGCATATAAACGGTTTTTATCCGGTTCCAACGATTGGTCAGCAAAGAAATAAAACGTCGTCCCGTAATCCGATTTGTATTGATTGGAACCCCAATTATAATCCTTGATAAATGCGCGATAACCGTCTTTTCCTAATTTACCGGCATAATTGTCCGGTTTATTAAAGGCGGTTTTTAAGGCATTGGCAATGCTATTTTTAATGGTTTCGGAAATACCGTTCAACGAAAAATAATAAAAGCATAAGAAATGGTTAGCACTCCAATATTGTTGCATATCGTTGTTCCACGCAATTAAGGGCAACACCTCGTAATTGTCTTCAAAAACAGAAAGGTATTGTCTGTCGCCGGTCATTTCGTAGAGATAGATGGCCGCCGTCATACGAACCGCTTCCCGGTTGTAGGTTCCCTCAATTTCCTGATCGCCTGCCGCCAAGCCGGAAGATCCATTGGACGACGAATTATTATGAAAAATCACATTCGGATTTTTCTTTGCCCATTCCCATGCCTTTAAGGAGGCTTCACGCAATTTTTCGGCATATCCGGTCATCCCAAACCGGTTATAGACTTTATATCCCAAAGCGAAAACTTTGACTGCCGAAAGGGTAGCCATCGTCGTAGCCGGTCCATATAAGCTTTGCCCCGTAACGGCCGAGGGAGGCGATCCTCCGCTTAATCCCATAACGCACAATACCGATCCATCCGTTTCTTGCATCCGCAACAACCAATCCATGCCCCACCGGGCTTCATCCAATAAATCGGGAATGCCATTGCCCGAATCGGGTAAATTGTAATCGTCTGCCCAGGCATGGGGATTTTCGAGATAAGCGAGCAACATGGTTTCGATATAGCTTGCCGCCCAATTGGTATACTTGTTGTAATCGCCGGCGTCGAACCAGCCGCCGTGTAAATCACGTTCGGTCGAAGCATCGTTTTTCTTGTTGTACAAACGACAATTCTTGTCCTGCAAAGCTTTTAGATGGCTGGCGCCATCGGCCCAACCGACGCCTGCGTAACGCGCTTCCTTTGCAAATCCGGCCCGCTGGTAAAAAAACATCCGGACGGCGTGTTTCAATACTTCGTCATACACGGTGTTGTTGATGGAGAAAGAATAGGATTTTTGATGGTTTGCCACGTCGAGAATATAATATTTACCGAAAGTCGAAACCGGCGAAAAATCGAACCACCCAATCTGATCGCCCGAAACGGCATCGGTAGCGCCATTATCGAACAAAACCGGAGTCCCTTCAAAAACCGGTTGATTGGTTTGCGCATCTACCACCCGGTAAATGGAGCCGGGAGTGAACGAATGGGAGGCATCAAAGCCTGTTTTCGGATTTTTAATCACTGCGGTTTTTACCGAGTGGGGTAAATAACCGAACTGGTCAATCAAAATGTTGGACGAAACACTTTGTCCTTCCGATACAACCGGAAAAAGAAGTATCCAGAATCCGTGAATGATAGTGCGAAAAAATGTATGCATGGCATTTTTATTTAGGTCCACGATTCGTTCAATGCGGCAGCCGTTTTTATGCGTTCGGCTTGAAACAGGCTAACATGACCTGAATATATCGTTTGGTAATCACCGGCAAACGAACTGGCTAAACTGCCGGACAGAAAAGCGAAGAATAGCCCTAATTGTTTCATGGAATTTATATTTTGAACAAAGTTATTAAAAAAATCACAATATAGCGCTTTATAATGCGAAAATAGCATATCCCAAGCCGGCAACCGCTACAATTCCATCCGGAAAGTAGTTCCCTTCCCCAATTCGGATTTATATACATAGATTTTCCCTTTCTGGTACGATTCTATAATGCGTTTCACCAGCGACAACCCCAAGCCCCATCCCCTTTTCTTGGTGGTATAGCCCGGATGAAAAACCGTATCGAACTTGGATTTCGGAATGCCTTTGCCCGTATCGGAAACGTCGAGGATAATCTTTTTCCCTTTGCTGAAGGCTTGGATTTTGATTTCGCCCTGTCCGTCCATAGCATCTACGGCGTTTTTGATCAGATTCTCGAGCGTCCACCCGAAAAGCGATTCGTTCATCAATAAAGTTACCGGTTCGCCGGGCATTTGGGTGGAGATAGACACTTTCGACGAAATCCGCCGTCCCATATACGCCACCGCATTGGCGACGGCTGTTGCCAAATCCATTGGCTCCGGTTCGCCGTTGGACCCGATTTTAGAAAAGCGTTCGGCAATGGTTTTCAGTCGCTGTACATCTTTGTCCATTTCGTCCAGAAGGCCGGGGTCTATATCCTTTGTTTTGAGATATTCCACCCACGCCATCAGGGAAGAAATGGGCGTGCCTAACTGATGGGCGGTTTCTTTTGAAAGCCCCACCCACACCTTGTTCTGTTCCGCTTTCTGCGTACTGTTGAGGGCTAAAAACGAAATGATGATGAAAGAAAAAACGACCGTCAACTGTACAAAAGGAAACAGTTGAAGCTGTTTCAACACAGTGGAATCGTCGTAATAAATATGCTGAACGGTGTTTTCGTCCAACTGAATCGTAATCGGGTCGTGCTTTTTCCCGAATGCCTTGATTTTTTTCCCAACAGACAGGGAATCTTCCTTCGACGAAAACCGGATGTTCGACGAATACAGGAAATGGCCATTCTCGTCGGTATGTACAGTAGGAATTGTGGTGTTGTCCTCAATAATTTTCAAGAGGTGTGCGGTATAATTGTCGAAGGCGCCGGCATTGTTCGGATCTTCCAGAAGCGTTTGCGACGACATCAGGGCGACGGATTCCGCCCAGATTTCCATTTTCTTGCGTTCTTCTTCTTTCAATTCATCGACCAGCGCGTTCGTTACCCAAACGGAAACGATGACAATCACTACCGCCGTCAGTATGAAAAGATATCTGAATGTTTTGCCGGACTGATATTCGTTCGCCATCTTTGTAAATTTTTCCGCAAGCTACGAAATTTATTCCAATTCCACTACCACCGGACAATGGTCGGCCATTTCGACCTGTTGGAGGATGCCGGCGCTTTTCAACCGGTTTTTCAGGCTATCCGTAACGATGTGATAGTCGATTCGCCATCCCAGGTTCTTGGCGCGAGCGTTCGACCGGAAACTCCACCAACTGTACCGGCCGGGTTCCGGATTAAATTCGCGGAACGAATCCACAAATCCCAAAGCAATGAAGCGGTCAAACCATTCCCGTTCTTCGGGCAGGAAGCCGGAAACCTTGGTATGCCGTTCAGGATGATTGATGTCGATGGGTTTATGGCAGATGTTATAATCGCCGCAGATGACCAGATTCGGACGTTCTTTTCGTAATTGCAGCAAATAATGCGTGAATAATTCCAAAAATTCCATTTTCACGGCTTGGCGGGCTTCACCCATCGTGCCCGATGGTATGTAAACGCAAATGACCGTTAAATCGCCGAAATCGGCGCGAACAACGCGGCCTTCGTTATCGAAAAACGGGTTGTTGATTCCGCACCGGTAAAAATCCGGTTGGGTTTTACTGAAGATGGCTACTCCGCTATATCCTTTCTTTTGAGCGGAATAAATGAGTTGATATTCATATCCCAGGCTGCGAAAAGTAAGCGAATCGATTTGTTCGGCTTGCGCCTTGATTTCCTGTACGCAAAAAATATCGGGATTTTCCTGTTCCAGCCACTCGAACAAGCCTTTACCGGCGGCCGACCGGATTCCGTTGACGTTGAAAGAAATAATTTTCATATTTTTTATTCCAAATAAGTGTAACCATACAAGCCCGACCGGTAATTGGACAAAAATTCCCGTCCTTCTTCCACCGAGATGCGCCCTTCTTTCATCGCCGAAGTAACCCAGGTTTCCACCGTGCGGACTAATTTTTTCGGACTGTATTCGACGTATTCCAGCACATCGGCCACGGTTTCGCCGTCGATAATCTGTTCGATTTGATAACTGTCTTTATTTACCGATACGTGAACGGCGTTGGTGTCGCCGAATAAATTGTGCAAATCGCCCAGAATTTCCTGGTAAGCGCCCACCAGGAAGACGCCGATATAGTACGGTTCTTTTTTATTCAGCGAGTGCACCGGCAAATGATAGGTGTAATTCTTCATATTGATGAAGTTGACGATTTTCCCGTCCGAATCGCAGGTGATGTCCTGCAAGGTGGCCGTCCGGTTGGGTTTTTCGTCTAAGCGCGAAATCGGGATAATCGGGAAAACCTGGTCGATAGCCCATGCATCGGGTAAGGACTGGAAGACCGAGAAATTGCAGAAATATTTATCGGGCAACATCTTGGATATTTTACGCAATTCTTCCGGCGCATGTTTCATGTTCATCGCTATTTGCTGCACTTCGCGGGCGATAGACCAGTAGAGTTTTTCGACCTGGGCGCGGGTAATCAAATCCAATAATCCCAGACTGAATAAATCCAACGATTCTTCCCGGATTTGCTGGGCGTCGTGCCAGGTTTCGATGAGGCGAGGTTGATTCATTTCATCCCACAGCTTGTATAATTCTTTCACTAATTCGTGGGCGTTTTCCGGCAGTTCCTCGTCGTCTTCCCATTCGGGCAACGTGGTGGTTTCCAATACCTGGAAAACCAGCACGGAATGATGGGCGGTCAGCGAACGTCCCGATTCGGTGATGATATTGGGTTGCGGAATATTGTTTTTGACACTCACGTCGACTAATGTTGAAATCGAGTCGTTTACATATTCCTGGATGGAGTAATTCATACTGCTTTCGCTTCCGGACGATCGGGTGCCGTCGTAGTCTACACCCAATCCGCCGCCGATATCGACAAATTCAACGGCGTAGCCCAGATGACGTAACTGGACGTAGAATTGGGAGGCTTCGCGTAACGCATTTTTAATCCTCCGGATATTGGTTACCTGGCTTCCGATATGGAAATGGATAAGTTTGAGGCAGTCTTCCATTTTGTTTTTTTCCAGGAAATCGAGCGCTTCCAGTAATTCGCTGGACGAAAGTCCGAATTTGCTGACGTCGCCGCCCGATTCTTCCCATTTGCCGCTTCCGGCGCTGGCCAGTTTGATACGGATACCGATATTGGGACGGATTTTTATCTTCTTCGCCAGTTCGGCAATCAGTTTCAATTCGTTGAGTTTCTCTACGACAATAAAAATCCGTTTTCCCATTTTCTGCGCCAGCAGCGCTAACTGGATATAATCTTCATCTTTGTAACCGTTGCAAATAATCAGCGAATCGGAACCGGTGTTGATGGCCAGCACGGCATGAAGTTCCGGCTTGGAACCGGCTTCCAGTCCGATATTGAATTTTTTGCCGTGACTGACGATTTCTTCCACCACCTGCCGCATCTGGTTCACTTTTACCGGATAGATGATGAAATTCTGGGAAGTGTAGTTATATTCCTCAGCGGCAACCCGGAAACAGCTCGAAATTTTCTCGATACGATTGTCCAGAATATCCGAAAACCGGATCAGTAGCGGCGCTTCCACATCGCGCACCACCAGTTCGTCCATCAGTTCTTTCAAGTCTACCTGGGCGCCGTCTTTTTTGGGAGTAACGGTGATATGTCCTTTTTCGTTCACGGAAAAATAATCCAGTCCCCAGCCCCGGATATTGTATAACTCCTCGGAGTCTTCCACTCGCCATTTTCTCATTTCAAATACGTCGGATAAAAATTAAAAATAATGTGTGCAAAGTTAGTGAAAAGTTTTGAATATCCCCCCTCTCTTTCAGAATTTTACGAAAAAGCGAACTGAAACGGGTAACGGCATAGAAACGAGCGAAGTGTGCTTGTTTGCTACGTTTTGCAGTGTTTCAAAGAACTCTGGGACAAGGATAAAAAACTTTTTCAAAACAACCAAATGTTTTGTTTATTTCTCAAAAACGTTCGTATTCAACAATCAATAATTGTTGAATTGCAAAGAACAGGCATTGAAAAAATCTTTCAATTTTTTACCGCCTTATCAATAAACCGTATCTTCTCCCTAAAAACATAAGCTCGCAGATAGAACATCTATTTTGACTGACTGAATTACTTTTTTAGACGTTGTTCCACCTCCTTATAAACTAACGGACTTCTCCGTTTTATTAGATCAAAAAATACCTGATATTCTGCCGACGGCGACGCAAAATGGGGTTCAAGTTCTTTGATAATCGCATCCAGCAAAGCCTGATAGTTGCCTTTCGTTCGCATTATTTTTTCGCACTTGCAGATTTTTCTGAATAATCTGTCTGTTGGCCTTTCAGTTGAACAAAGTCGATCCACAGTTTTTCTAATTTGTTTCATAACAACACTTTCCGAATACTTCATAGCGCAAGCTTCAGCACACAAATCTATTTTACCCATAATGCGTGGCTGTTGCATCATACCCCACTCCGCAGGCTTCTCCAATACGGTATCCTGAATGTCGGGAATATCCGTCAGTTTCTCGTCGCGCTCATTGACGGCGATAAACGCAGTGTATTTAGAATCAATCTGATACACAACCGCAATCTCAACAATTTCTTCCTTATAGCCCTTGTTTTCGGCATACGGTCGAGCCTCGATGTATTTTTCCACCCGCCGAATCCGCTCGGCGGCATAGATTTTGTCGAGCGGCAAGGCTGACTGTTTCAACGTATCTTTAGGAATGGCAAACGAATACGACTTGTCGTCCGTTTTGCAGACAAGCGTAAAATCGTCGGCAACAGTGTCTGTTTCAATCAAAACATCGTAAAACTCGTGATTGAACAGCACACTTGTTTTTTCGATTTTGTCAATCACCTTGTTTTTACCTTTATCTAACTGAATATCAAATAAATTAGACGATGATACGCGAGTAAACTGTCGAACAATTGTTTCCTGGATTTGCTCGTCGCGAACGATAAATTCCGCTTTTCCGCGCCCCGCTATTGCTATTTCCGTCAATCCTTTTTTGTTAACAGACGAATCTATGCCGAACACAAACAACGAATTTTGCCCGATGTTTTGCCGCACCCAACCTGCAATTTCCGATTCATTGCCCACCTCGCCATCGGTAAATAAAAAGATAATCTTTTCTTTACCAAACCGTTGAATTGAAACCTGTAATGGGCGCAATAATTCGGTGCCGCCCCTAACGTGCAGATTTTTGACATATTCTTTCGCCTTTTCGCAGGTTTCGGCGCTAAAATCAACCATTTTCTCGGAATAAAATTCATAATCACTTTCAAACGGAATGATATTCAACCTGTCACCCTGTTTGAGTTGCCGCAAACACTTGATTACAGCCTCTTTTGTCTGCTCAAGTTTATAACCCATCATCGAACCCGAAACGTCAATCACAAAAACATAGTCTTTCGGCTGATGTTTTGTTTTTACTTCAATATCAGGGAAAAACGAGAGATAAACCACGTTGTTGCCGTTGGGCAAAGAATGAATGTATCCTTTTGAAAACGACTGTTCGGCTAACTTTACGTCCAAAACAAAGTCTTTGTCCAACTTGATATTGCGAGCCGAAACCGTGTTTTGCTCGATGCGAACATTGTGAGTTTTGCAATCAATATCTTTGATTTTCAAATCCTTATCGAAAGTGATGGCAATATTGCCGCGATAGTCGATTTCGCTATCCGTGTCGTAGGAAAGTTTGTCGGTAATATTAGATTTGTAGCGTGGTGGCACAAGCGTCGGTATCATTATACGCATTGTGCTATCAACAATATCAAACGTGTCGATGTAGTCAATCCGTATCTTAACCGTTTCACCGACAGCAATTTTTCCGATGTTCATCCGAAAAATGTTTGATTCCGAATTTTCCATCATATAGGCTGAATCGCCGTGCAGCATTGCTTTTTCGTAGTCTTTTTTTGCCTCTTCTTTTTCTTTTACTTTGCCGTGAATAAATTTTTCGCCGACGGTTGCCGTGAAACCCGTAACCGTTGCCGAGGCGCTGATGGGGAAGGTGTAAGTTACCTCCAAAACGGCGTCAGTGGTGTTAGTATATTGTTGTTCAATCGCGAATGTTGAGAATCGCCCCAACACATTTCCATCAATATCAATTCGTTGAAGGCTCAATTTTTCAAAATTTGTTTGCATAATCTGAAATAATTAAAATTTTAAAATAAAAAAAATTGAATTTGGAGTTGCCCCAACCCCCCCACCGACAGATAGAGCGATTTGTAGGAAACGCATTCCCTGCGAAAAATCTTCTCGTTTGCGACTGACTGTCTGTAAAAAAAACGGTGGAATTTTACAGGAGTAAGAGGACTGAAAAGGCAACATTGCGGCAAATACGTGATTCGCCTGCATTTTGTTTGAGGTTGATGTCTGTTTACTATTACCCTTTGCTCTTGTAAAATATTTTAAGTAAATGACTTATGTTTTATGTTCCGAAAAAATCGCAGCGAGCAATTCCTGCAATGGATGAAACGAAAAACATTGTTGGATATAAAGATAATGATAATCTTTGAGAATAATTAGATTTTTAGAAAAAACATGTAACTTTGTGCTTTCAAACGTCTTGGAAACGTGAAAAATATGGATGATTTAAACATTGGAAACGTGAAAAATTAACATATTAACTATCTTGGAAACGTGAATTTAGATATATGAAACGTAAAATTTACAATGAGTTACTGTCTTGGAAACAAGAACGCGCAGGCAAAGTCGCTATTATGATTGACGGCGCTCGGCGTATCGGCAAAAGTTACATCGTGGAGGAGTTTGCTCGCCACGAATATAAATCGTATATCCTTGTCGATTTTAACCGTATGGAAAACAATCTGTTGGACATTTTTGAGAGTTACCTTACCAATCTCGATATGTTCTTTAACTATTTGAGTTTATTTTTCAATGTAACGCTGTATGAACGTGATTCAGTCATCGTTTTCGACGAAGTGCAACTTTACCCCAAAGCGAGGGCGGCGATTAAATATTTGGTGGCAGACGGCAGATACGATTATATTGAAACAGGCTCACTTGTGAGCATAAACCGTAATGTGAAAGATATTGTAATTCCTTCCGAGGAACATCGCATAGATATGTATCCGATGGATTTTGAGGAGTTTCTGTGGGCAATCGGCGAAGAACAACTCGCGCCTTTCATCCGTCAATGTTATGAGAAACGATTACCGGCAGGACCTCTGCATCAAAAAATTATGCAGCATTTCAGGCATTACCTCATAATCGGAGGTATGCCGCAAGCCGTGCTGACGTATATCGAAACCGGCAATTTTCTGAAAACAGATACGGTAAAACGGGATATTTTGAAACTGTATAAGGCTGATATTGAGAAATATGCAGAAGGTAACGAAACAAAAGTTAAGGCGATATTCGACGAGATACCATCGGCGCTCGGCAGGCACGAAAAGAAATTCCATCTGGCGACGCTGAAAGATACCGCCCGCTATCGCGATTACGAATCGGCATTTTTCTGGCTGTCGGAGTCGCGAGTTGTAAATATCTGCTACAATTCGACGGCGCCGAATATCGGGCTGCGATTGAACGAGGAACGCACTACACTGAAATGTTATATGGCTGATACCGGCTTGTTGATTAGTCACGCTTTCAGCGAAAAGACGGTAAAAAGCGAAGATTTGTATTTGAAATTAGCGCTTGGCAAACTCGAACTCAACGAAGGAATGATAATAGAAAACGTTGTAGCACAGATGATTCGTGCCGCAGGATACGACCTCTATTTCTTTTCCAAATACTCAAAAGAAGTTGCGGATGACAGAATGGAAATAGATTTTCTGCTCGCTAAACCTGTGATTTCCAACCGACACAATATCTCGCCAGTTGAAGTGAAATCGGGTTCGGGCTACTCGCTGTCGTCGTTGACAAAACTGCGCAAAAAGTATTCATCTGCCCTTGCGGAATCTTACGTGTTACATACAGCCGACGTAAAAATGGAAAACGAAATTGTTTATCTGCCTTTGTATATGGCGGGGCTGTTATAGTATTAGAAAACGAATCAGCCATACAAACCGATTTCCTGTTAGGGAATAAATATTGGTAGAAATGCGATGCACACCACCGAATCGGCGTGCCGTTAGGTACGCAACTATGCCCTAATTGAAACATTCATCGGCGTATGGACAACTATAGCAATCATCTGCCTTATCGCACAATCCTCGCTTTTGTCCCCAAAGTTCATAATTATCAAAATCTTGATAATTGTCATCGAATTTGTTTTTGTTTCTCATAAAATTATAAATTATTGTTTATTAAATATTTACTTTCTCATTTCCCCGATTTTTGGCACAATAGTTATCAAAAAACGTTGATTTGCAGGCGGTGTATCGGGATATTCACGAGGAACGCCTTTTACGCCGCTACCTGCAATAATTATTTCGCAGTTTTTCAACCTGTCTAATCCGACATTGTTTGATTTCCAAAGATTTACCAACGATTGCGCACGATGATAACTCAAATCGTCGTTGCCATTCCAACCGTCATTCGACGCCTGCCCTTCGATTACAACCAAATATTTGATATTTTCTTCTTCGGGGTATTTCAAAATCAGATTTTTAATGGCAATGCCTGCTTTTATTAAGTCGGAACGTTTGTCAGGTACAATCTGTGTAATGTCGTTACTTCCTGTCGGATACAAAAAAGACATATTAAGAATGTGCTTTTTGTTGATTGAATCGTAACGGAAATAGCTTTTGTCTATATTATTAACCGTCTTTTCTATTTCCTTTATGCGTTCAAGTTCTTCTTTGGCTGCGATTAGTGTTTCATTCGAGTTTTTCAAGTCATCTATCAGTTTGTTTTGCATAGAAAACACAAGGATAAACAACACAAGCATCACAAAGAACAGGCTCGTCATCAAGTCGGAATAACTCAACCAAAAGAAATCTCGTTTTTTTTCGTTTGTCTTTCCCATCGTTTTGCTGTTATTCGGATTTGCCAATCTGTTTTATAGACGTATTCAAACTATTGAGTGCCTTTATCAATGCTTCGCTTGTTTCGTTGCTTTCCTTTTTTGCGTCCAGCTTTATCTCTTTCAGAGTTGTGAGTATCGAAGTAATCACATTATTGTAGCCGCGCTGACTTTCTTTAAAGTCGTTTCGCAAGCCGTTGATTTCTTTTTGTAATAGTTCAAATTCTGCTTTTTGCACATTGGAATTTTCAACAAACACTTTTAGGGCGCCTCTTATGTCGTCCGTTTCGCTCAAAAGTTTATTCTTGGTATCGACGTAATTTTTTACCTGCTCGGTTTGCTCTTTGAAATAGTTGTAGAGTTCCTGATAAACCTTTTTTACATCTTGGTTTAACTCGTCGATTTGTTCCCGCCAAACCTCGCGATGTTCGCTAATTGTCGGGAAATGCTTTTCCAATGAATCTTTGAACTGTTTCTGAAGTTCGATTGATGCGAGCGTATTATTGCCGATTGCTTTTAGATTCAAATTGAAATCCTTGAAATGTTCGATTATGGATTCCATATCCCGCGTAACAGTTTCTGTTTTATCAAGATATTTATTCAAACCCTCTTGATAATTCAAAAACTTTTCGAGATGTTCCGACGACTGCTTTAAATCGACAAACAGTTCTGCTACTTTGGTTGCTGTTCGTGTCAGGCTCAATTTATTGATTTCTTCCAAAACGAATTGCTGTTTGCTCAAATTGTCGTTCAGTAAACGCCCTGAATCGCGGTAGTCGTCCATATTTTCACTGAATTTTGCCAAAAACTGATTCAAAACAACATTCAGATTTCCCAACGACTTGGCGACACCTGTATTGAGACTTGGCAAGAGTTCGCGCTGCAAAAAATCGTAATAGTTATTTCGGTCACTTTCGTTTTTGTAGGCAGCCGATTTGTAATACCAAGAATTGATTACTGTAAAAACTAAACCGAGAAAACTTGCAACCATTGCGAAAATAACGCCATTCAATAATTGACTTATATTGCTTTGTGTCATAATTTCGTTGGGAGTATCTTCTCCAATCCCAAGTAAATGCAAAATTGCTTTCCAACCAACAATTCCAATTAGCCCTGCAATAATTCCCACAAAAGTACCTCCCAAACCGATGTACAGCGGCACATTGATAAGGTTTCCTATTTCGTTGTCGAACTTTTCCAAATGCCGCTCACTGATGTCTTTCAGAATACTGAAGTCGGCAGCAGCACCTTTGTTTTTACGCAAATAGTCATTTGTTGATTCAATGATTTCATCGAATTGCTCGTGTTCTTGCGGTGTCTTTAGCAAATCCAACATATCTGGTTCTTCTACTGTACCTACATTCTTCTGATATGTTTTTATTTTGCCTGTATCAGGGAAAAAATGTTTGAAGTTTCTGATTTTCTTCCAAACTTTTGCAAATACAAAAATTTGTAGGGTGATTAACGCTACTATGAATATAATTTCAAATTGTGTCATTTTGTTTTAAATTTTTAATTGAACAATTTTTGTTGATTATCACTTGTTTGCACTTTTTTCTTGCGAGTGGCTGTTTTTTTCTTTTTTCCTTTTGTGTCTGGTTGAGGCGTTGCAAAAGAAATAGATGTCAATTCGGGATATTTCTTTATCAGATAGCGTTTCACAAGTCCTGCGTGTGAAATCGGTTTGCTGTAATCTTCAATATCCTCATTGGTATTATAGTCAAGCAAGACAATATCTTGACGTTTGGCAAAATACATCAACGCCTGAATTATGTTCTCGACTTTGTTTTCTAGCAACCAAGCGTAAGCCCGCAAGTAGATTTCTTTGCGTGCGGATTGATAATCAAGCAGTTCTTTGCCGTCAATACCGTAGCGGTGTCCCAATGGCTTGCCGAACTTTCTGACAGTACGCTTGATGCCTTCCATATTTGTAATTTCAAATTTGGAACGGTCAATATCTTCGCCTTCAAAAACTTTTAGTCCCTGCCAAATACCTTCAACCGTCTGCGAAAAACATTTAGGTTCTTCGTCTTGTCGGTATGGCGGGATTGGAATTTTCCCGTGTGGATAGAACGGACTCAACTGTACCCAAGGTTGTTCGCCCTTCGAAGAAATATCCAAAATAAGAGCATTTGGAAATTTCTTCTGCAAGTTTTCGATTTTGTTTTTTTTGTTTTTAATGTAAATCATATCGTTAGAAATTATTTATATTCGTTATATATTCTATTGGTATCCAAGTTTTTACAAGGACTTCGGCTTGGTGTTGCTTGAAAATTGAACTATCTCTGCTAACATAATGCTGTTTTGTCGCCTGAAAGTTTACTCTTTTTAAGTCATTTAATGTTGTGCCGTGAGAGTGTAAACTATCAGTAGCATTCATATCAGAAAATTGCGTTTGTTCAAAATATGCCACATCAATGTTTATTCTCAACAAAACTATATTTCGTCCATCACACTCTAACCTAAACTTCATAGGGTGGTCATCACAAAAACTTACTCGCACATAATCTTGTAAATTATATCGCATATCTAACTGTCGCGACATTGTATCTCCGCCCGAGTAAGGAATATCAATGCCAGTTCTATCACAATAACTCCACGAAAATAATCCACCGTGTTTCTTTATTGAAATTATATTTGCACTGTCCGTGAAATGATAGAGAGTTGTAATGTCGTTTTGTTGCAATACTTTTTGAAATTCTTCCCAATTGGATTTTTTAACGAGAAGTGAATTGAGAACGGCTTTTGCTTGATTTCTCTTTTCTTCTTCGGTACGGCGTATTCGTTCTTCTTCCTCTCGCTTTTTTCTTAATGCTTCTTGCCTTTTTTCTTCTGCGATTCTAATCCGTTCTGCCTCTGCTTCTTGCCGTTTCTGTTCATCTTCCTGTCGCTTTTTCAGAATTTGAAGTTCCCTGTCTTTGAGTTTTTGTTTTGATTTTTCTAACTTCTCAATTTCGTGTTTGTAAGATGCCTTGATTTTGTCCTGAATTTGAGAAATTAGCGTTTTCGCCTCATCTAATTTATCCTGATTTATGCAGGTCACTATTTTATCAAGTGATGCCCTGACTTCTTTTTTACGTTGTTCTTCTTTACGCTTTCTTGCAATTTCTCTATCTTGAAATTGTTTAAGCAAGTTGTTGATTTTCAATAAATCTTCAAATCCCTGTGTCGTTTTGGGTTTAAAGAATGTTGTAGTGGCGGATTTTGTTGGTTTTTCTGAAACATACTGATTCAGTTTATCAATAGCAGTATAAATTGCTGATAAATCGGGAAGTTCAACGGTTGCAATGTTATTGGAAATATCTCTTATTTTCTTTTCTTTGTCGTTGAGTTCGCATATTTCTCTGTCAATAGAAACAATATGTCTCTCTACTCCATTGACAAGCGACTGAATCGCTCTGTCAATTTCGTTTCTGCTGTTCACAAAAGGTGGGCTACTCGTCGGTGGGGCACTTCTCGAGGAAGTAAATTCAGTAATTTTATTCCAAGCGACTTTAGGAAATTCCTGTATTTTCTGAAGAAAGTTCATCTGCTTTGTTTTAAGAATGTAGGGTTATTCTCTTAAAACTCAAAGCAAACAAAAAAGGCGGAACCGTTTTTTGCTTATCGTTACTCGTGGCTCTGGAAAATGCCTTGTACCAAAATAAGCGCAAACGGCTCACGCCCGTAGACGTGAACCTTCGCGAACTTATTCCATTGGTACTTTTGAAATTTTCCAGATTCCGAGTAACCAGAATAAGAGCGTTAGCCCAATTATTTAATATTTAATATTTAATACTTTAATTTTTTAATTCATAAAAATTTATTCTTTAGTTTTCGGGGGCAAAAGTACACATATATTTCTGAATTACCAAACCGAGGTGCTCTTATTATCGCCTGATTTATAGAAATATTGCTATTTCTTTATACCCAACCAACGCAAACCACTGCCACTATTGGCGCAGCTTGCTGCCACCTGACGCGATTTGCTTTTTAAGAGAAATTTTTGTATATACTTTTGCAGTTGCGCTAATACTGGCTTGTCTTCGAAAAAGACGAGAAACTGCTTGACAATCAGTATTTATATCTGATGTTTCACATTTCAAAACGGACTTTGCAGCGCTATCGCAGCGAAGGCTTGCTGCCGTTCATAAAGTACAGACAAAAAATCTATTATAAAGCCGCTGACGTAAAATAGTTTGTCTATCGAAACGGCGATTATTGGGATAAAAAAGCGTTTGCAAATGCCGTGCAGCCGACCGACGAATAGCCCCAAACTGCCTGCCCACACTGCTTTTCTTCCCTCAGATATATCCTTTCAAACTCTGCCGTCAATTACATAATTTTTCTGTTCAAATCGGCTAATTCTCGTGTTGCTATTTCGAGTTTATAGAGCAACGCAAGGGCAGGAAAGCCTGTGACGAAGGACAGAGGGGCAAACACAGGTCGCTGTTGTCCAAAGAGCGGTCAACCCGCCTGGAGGGAAGTCTCGGAACGGAAAAGGAGCACTACAACCTGAGAAAGATTAAGGCAAGGACGCAGGAAACCGAGATACTGTGGATACTCTTCGGAATCCATACGGCCAATGCCGTCAGACTGGCCGCAAGACAGCAACCGAAGGAACAAAAAAAGACAGCGTAGACACTTAGCAACAAAAAGAAGAAAGGGGGCGAATGCCTTGCACTCCCTGACTTTCTGCTCCCTGAAAACAGGGATAATCTACACTTTTACACTTCAATGACGGCAAAAAACAAAAGAGAACCGGAAAACAAAAAAAAGTCCGACTTTTATCCGTTCTCCGGTTCTAAATTTTACCTGTATAGCGAAGATGTCTACAAAAAATCCTACGCCGAAGCGCAGGATTTTTCAACACTTATCAAATTATTCAACAATCACTTATTTCTTGTTGTCCCTCGGACGGCGATTGCGTCTTTCGCCGCGTTCACCCCGGTCGTTGCGATCACCCCGGTCGCGATTGTTGCGATCGCGATTGCCGCGGTTTTCACTGCCGCCATGTCCGCCGGTTTCTTTCAGGCTGGCGAATTGTGGAGCCAGATCGCGTTTACCGTAGACTTCGCCGCGACAGATCCAGACTTTCACGCCCAGCAAGCCGACTTTCGTCAGCGCTTCGCCGAGAGCATAGTCGATATCTGCACGCAAGGTATGTAAAGGCGTACGCCCTTCCTTATACATTTCGGAGCGGGCCATTTCGGCGCCGTTCAAGCGACCGGAAATCTGCACTTTGATACCTTCGGCGCCCATACGCATCGTGGAAGCAATCGCTGTTTTAATCGCGCGGCGGTAAGCCATTTTGCCTTCCAACTGACGGGCGATATTGTTCGCCACGATGGTTGCATCCAGTTCCGGACGTTTCACTTCAAAGATATTGATTTGGATTTCCTTGTCGGTAATCTTTTTCAATTCTTCCTTCAATTTATCTACTTCCTGACCGCCTTTACCGATGATAACGCCCGGACGAGCCGTGCAAACGGTAATGGTTACCAGTTTCAATGTGCGTTCAATAACAATGCGAGATACACTTGCTTTGGAAAGACGGGCATTCAAATATTTACGGATATTGCTGTCTTCATACAAAGTATCACCATACTTATTGCCGCCATACCAGTTTGAATCCCATCCGCGGATGATACCCAAACGATTACTTATCGGATTTACTTTTTGTCCCATTGAGCAATTAATTTTGTATTTCGTCTTTTGTATCTACAAACAAAGTTACGTGGTTCGAACGCTTCCGAACACGGTATCCTCTACCCTGCGGCGCCGGACGCATCCGTTTCAACATGGTAGCGGAATCCACGCTCACCCACGTTACATATAACTCACCATTGGCTGCCTGACGGCCGGTTTTTTGTTCCCAATTGGCGATGGCCGATTTCAGCAGTTTTCCCACTCTGGCGGCTGCTTCCTTATTTGAATATTTCAGCACGCCCAATGCGCGGAAAGCTTCCATCCCACGAATCATGTCTGCCACCAGACGCATTTTGCGGGGAGAAGTCGGCACGTTGTTCAATTTGGCAAAATATTGCGTTTGGCGGTCTTCTTTTCGCGCCTCTGCTACGATATGTTTTCTTTTACCCATAATTCAATTACTTTTTCTTGTTACCGGCATGACCTCGGAACTGGCGGGTGGGCGAAAATTCGCCTAATTTATGACCCACCATATTTTCCGTGATATACACAGGAATAAATTTATTACCATTGTGAACTGCAACCGTATGCCCGACAAAATCAGGCGAAATCATTGAAGCTCTTGCCCATGTCTTGATAACAGACTTTTTGCCTGTTTCATTCATTGCCAGAATTTTCTTTTCCAGCTTGATATTGATATAGGGTCCTTTTTTTAATGAACGACTCATAATTTACGCTTAATTTATCGGGTTATTTTTTTCTTCTTTCAACAATATACTTCGACGAATGTTTTTTCGGCGCTCTTGTTTTCAAGCCTTTAGAATACAATCCTTTGCGAGATCTCGGATGACCTCCTGAAGCGCGGCCTTCGCCACCGCCCATCGGGTGATCGACAGGGTTCATTACTACCCCGCGCACACGCGGACGACGTCCCAACCAGCGGGAGCGACCCGCTTTTCCTGATTTTTCCAACGCATGATCGGAATTGCCCACACTGCCGATGGTTGCTTTACAAGTGGCCAATATTTTCCGCGTTTCGCCTGAAGGCATTCTCAGGATGACGTAATCGCCTTCCCGCGAAACTACCTGTGCGAATGCGCCCGCAGAACGAACCATCTTTGCACCTTGTCCCGGGCGTAATTCCACATTGTGAATGACTGTACCCAGCGGAATACTTGCCAAAGGGAGCGCATTGCCGATTTCCGGCGCTACGTCTTTCCCTGAAATCACTGTTTGGTTCACTTCCAAGCCGTTGGGGGCAATGATATAGGTCTTTTCCCCATCGGCATAATACAACAGCGCGATACGAGCCGAACGATTCGGGTCGTATTCAATGGTTTTCACTGTTGCAGGAACTCCATCTTTGTTTCTCTTGAAATCGATGAAACGGAATCTCCGTTTATGGCCACCGCCGATATGACGCATCGTACGGTGTCCTTCTTCATTCCGTCCGCCCGATTTGCGTTTACCGTAAACAAGAGATTTTTCCGGTACATCAGCAGTGATTTCACTAAATGTACCGATAATCTTGTGTCGTTGCCCCGGTGTTGTGGGCTTTAATTTACGAATTCCCATGTATTAATTGTGCATTAAATATTTTTAAAGAAATCTATTACTTCGCCTTCTTTCAGCGTAACGATCGCTTTTTTGAAGGCGGCTTCCCGTCCGCTGATTACTCCCGATTTGGTGTAGCGCGACTTGCGTTTGCCGTCGTAATTCATCGTATTGATTTTTACGACTTTCACTCCGTACATTTCCTCGATAGCCGCTTTAATTTCCAGTTTGTTTGCATCGGGGGAAACGCGAAAACCTACGCGATTGCTTCTTTTTTCTGTAATCGCTGTCTGCTTTTCCGTTACAATCGGTTGAATGATAATTCCCATGATTTTTGTCCTCCTTTACTTAAAAATTATTCAAAGCGCTTACCGAGCTTTCTAATACGACCAAATGATTGGCGTCCAACACCTTATACGTATTGAGTTCGGAAACGGTGGTTACATTTGTTTTTTGTACATTGCGCGCCGACAGGAAAATGTTGTCGTTATTTTCCGGAAGCACAACCAAGAGTTTTTTACCGGCTACATTCAGGTTTTTCGTCAAAGCTAAAAACTCTTTGGTTTTCGGAGCTTCAAACGAAAAATCTTCGACTACCGTAATAGCATCTTCACGCACTTTATAGGATAAAGCCGACCGACGAGCCAGTATTTTTTCTTTTTTATTCAGTTTGAACGAATAATCGCGCGGTTTCGGGCCGAATACACGGCTGCCACCCATGACCGGCGATTTGATATCGCCATGACGGGCGCCACCGCCACCTTTCTGACGGCCTAATTTACGGGTACTGCCCGTTACTTCACTCCGTTCTTTGGATTTGGCCGTTCCCTGGCGCTTGTTGGCCCTGTATTGTTTGACGTCCAAATAGATCACATGGTCATTCGGTTCAATCCCAAAAACGCCTTCTTTGAGGACTACTTTCCGTCCGGTGTCCTCACCTTTAATATTATATACGCTTATTTCCATTATTTTTGAACTACTACGATTGAACCTTTCGCTCCCGGAATCGAGCCTTTAACCAGCATCAGATTGTGTTCCGGAATCAACTTAATTACTTCCAAGTTTTGAACGGTAACCCGTTGGTTGCCCATCTGGCCGGCCATGCGGGTACCTTTAAATACCTTAGCAGGATACGAACAGGCTCCGATAGAACCCGGATGCCGTTGACGGTCGCTCTGACCCAACGTCGCTTCTCCTACTCCCTTGAATCCGTGGCGGCGCACAACCCCCTGGAATCCTTTTCCTTTCGATGTTCCAATTACATCGACAAATACATCCCCGTTGAAATAATCAATTGTGATTACATCACCGGCTTTGTACGTTCCCTGTTGTTTGAACTCAACCAAGTGTCGCTTAGGCGTTACCCCGGCTTTGTTGAAGTGTCCTTTTTCAGGCTTTGAGGTGTGTTTATCCTTCTTGTCCTGAAATCCTAACTGAACGGCTTCGTAACCGTCTATATCGACGGTTTTTACCTGAGTAACCACGCAAGGACCTACTTCGATAACAGTGCATGGAAGATTTTTTCCCTCGGCACTGAAAACGGATGTCATTCCGATTTTCTTTCCAATTAATCCTGGCATTTCAATTACTTTAATTATTAATATATTTTTCCCTTTTACACAAAGCGTACAAAAGGGGTCGCAAAGGTAGGAATAATTCTTTGAAAAAAAAACAAAATAGCGACATTTCTTTTGGGATATTCATTTTCCCTATGACTCGGATTTCAGCAATTTATACAAAATAAAAGTATAAGGCTCTATTTCGATATCCAATCGCTTGCCGTTGATGGTTACACGGCTTTCCTGCGGATAGATCAGGGACGGTTGTTCAAGCGTATTATCCCGTTCCAACTCTGCGGATTGCAACCGGATACAAGTTCCTTCCCTCAAACCTTCCTTTAATCCGTCGAAATACAACGAAACCGGTTGAGGTTTACCGGAAGTATTGATGACTTTGACGATT
>JAISYG010000076.1 GCA_031270075.1 Dysgonamonadaceae bacterium | reverse complement strand
GTTTTTTCTTGCTCGGCGAAGGTTCCAGCCTTGCCAAATAATCGCTAACGATCTCTTGCTCGGCGTAGACACTGCCTGCTTCCCTTCCGCACTACTCCCCTACCGCAGGTCGCTGACCTGCGGTGTAAGCGACCAGCGGCACAAGCACAACACACCAGCCGCTGCCTGAATTGAAAATCGGCGGAGCCAAAGGCAGATATCATTAGCGCAGGGCGTTGCCCTGCGAAAAAAGATACCCGCAAACGGGAAGCCCTGAAAGGGCGAAATCCATTATTATCGACCGCTGCCGCCCTTTCAGGGCTTGTACGAGGAGGGCGTCGTTCATTTCACAGGGCGTTGCCTTGTGCTATTGATTGTAAGGCTTTCAGCCTTAACCTGACTAGGAATTTTTACGGCTTTGTATGTTTGATACACCATTCGGTGCTATTGATTGTAAGGCTTTCAGCCTTAACCTGACGGCTGTGGGGGGAGCCTTCGCCGACTCGGTAGGCCTACGCCGAGCGGTAGATAGATGATACATCCGGCTTTGATATTGTATATCATAAGATATTTATTTCATTAGTAATTAGGTTTCTATAAAAATATTTTATTTTTTTATTGTTTATAATAAAACAAAAATCTATATTTGCAACCAAATTCTATCTATTACATGGAAAATACTTTTATACGAACCTGTGTTTCGGTTGATTGTGTCGTTTTCGGTTTCGACAAAAGCCAGTTGAATGTGTTGTTAGTGCAGCGGAACGCAATGTCTTCCAGCGGGAAAGAGCTTAAACTTCCCGGCAGCCTGATTTATCAACAGGAAGACGCCGACACCGGAGCCTACCGCGTACTGAATGAACTGACCGGCATCAAAAAAATCGCCCTGCGGCAATTCAAAAGTTTTACTTCCCCCAAACGGATTTCCGATAGCGACGATGTCGCCTGGCTGGAAGCAACGTATCACAATAAAATCGACCGTTTAATAACGATTGCCTATTTGTCGCTGGGCAAAATTGACCGGAAATTACATATCGGGCCGAAATACACCACAGCCACCTGGTGTCCCGTGTCGCAATTGCCACGGATGCCTTTCGACCACAATCAGATTGTGGAAGAGGCTTTGAACGAAATCCGCCGCTGGGTGGAAGCGGAGCCGGTGGTTTTGTTTGAACTCCTGCCCGTTAAATTTACAGCCGCCGAACTCCGGCGCTTATACGAAGCCATTTACCACCGGAAATATGATATACGGAATTTTCACAAACAAATCCTTCGGATGGAATACGTTCTCCCGATGGAAGAAAAGCAGGAACATGTAGCGCATCGTGCGGCGAGGTATTACAAATTCGACAGAATTATTTACAACAAACGCAAAATATAAAACACTATGTATTTATTGGGTTATGATATAGGAAGTTCGTCGGTAAAAGCCTGTCTGGTGGAAGCCGAATCGGGGAAAACCGTAGCATCGGATTTTTTCCCGAAAGTAGAGATGCGGATTCTGGCCGAAAAACCGGGATGGGCCGAACAGGAACCGGAATCGTGGTGGGATAACCTGAAACTGGCACACCGGTCGGTCATGGCGCAGTCGGGTGTGAACGGCGAAGCCATCCACGCGATTGGTATTTCGTGGCAGATGCACGGCCTGGTACTGGTTGATAAGCGACAAAACGTGCTGCGTCCGTCGATTATCTGGTGCGACAGTCGCGCGGTGCCTTACGGCGAAAAGGCTTTTTCCGCCATCGGAAAAGAAAAGTGTTTATCGCATCTGCTCAATTCCCCGGGCAATTTCACGGCGGCCAAACTGGCCTGGGTCAAGGAAAACGAACCGCAACTATACGAACGCATCGACCGCTGGATGCTTCCCGGCGATTACATCGGTATGCGCCTTACGGACGATGTGGTAACGACTGTCGAAGGACTGTCGGAAGGTATTTTCTGGGATTTCAAGGAAAACCGGCTTTCGGACGACGTGCTGGATTATTTCGGTTTCGACCGAAGTTTCTTCCCTGAAATCAAGCCGACCTTTGGTATTCAAGGCGTGGTTTCGGCCCGGGCGGCCAAAGAATTGGGATTGAAAGAAGGCACTCCGGTTTGTTACCGTGCGGGCGATCAACCGAACAATGCTTTATCGCTCAATGTATTTAATCCGGGAGAAATGGCATCGACGGCAGGGACTTCAGGCGTCGTTTACGGCGTACTGGACAAGATTAATTACGATCCGCTGTCGCGGGTCAACACCTTTGCGCACGTCAATCATACGGCAAACCGGACGCGGCTGGGCGTTTTGCTGTGCATCAACGGTACGGGCATCCTCCATTCGTGGATGAAGAAAAACACGATTTCGGCCGGCTTGTCTTACAACGATATGAATGCGTTGGCAGCCCAATCGCCCATCGGAAGCAAGGGGATTTCCATTATTCCTTTCGGCAACGGCGCCGAGCGTATCCTGGAAAACAGGGAAACCGGATGCTCCATCCACGGCATCCATTTCAACACCCATCAGCAGGCCGACTTGATTCGTGCCGCGCAGGAAGGCATTGTCTTTTCATTCCAATACGGGATGGAAATCATGGCCGGCATGGGAATGGACATCCGGATGATTCGGGCGGGAAATGCCAATATGTTCCTCAGTCCGGTGTTCCGGCAAACATTGGCGGGCGTCAGCGGGGCGACCATCGAACTCTATGATACCGATGGGGCGGCTGGGGCGGCCAAAGGCGCGGGTATCGGCGCAGGTATTTATGCTGATAATAAAGAAGCTTTCGGCAGCCTGAAAAAAGGAGCGGTGGTTGAGCCGTCCGTTGCGGAAAGAGCGCAATACAGGGATGCGTATGAAAGGTGGAAGTCTTATGGATCAATCGAAAAAAGCATCGAGCATGATAGACAATTGGAATAAATTATCGTACCACTATTAAATAATCCGGTACAGGGTAAACGGGATACAATCTACGATTCGGGAATCCGGTCGTGTCCGTATACCGTACATCGTGTACCATAAAACAAAAAACATTTATGACAACAAAAGAGTATTTCCCCGGAATCGGGAAAGTGAAGTTTGAAGGGAAAGAAAGCCGGAATCCCCTGGCATTCCGTTATTACGATGCCGAAAAAGTAGTGTATGGCAAAAAGATGAAAGATTGGTTCAAATTCGCTATGGCCTGGTGGCACACCCTCTGCGCCGACGGCGGCGACCCGTTCGGCCCCGGAACCAAATCGTTTGAATGGGCGAAAGGCGCCGACGCATTGGAAATTGCCAAGAAACGGTTGGACGCCGGATTTGAATTTATGCAGAAAATCGGCATCGAATACTACTGCTTCCACGATATCGACCTGGTTGCGGAAGGCAATTCCATCGAAGAATACGAAGCTCATCTGAAAGCCATCGTTGCGTATGCCAAACAAAAACAGGCCGAAACCGGTATCAAACTGTTGTGGGGAACGGCCAATGTTTTCGGCCACAAACGATACACCAACGGCGCCGGCACCAATCCCGATTTCGATGTAGTGGCGCGCGCGGCTACTCAAATCAAGCATGCGCTGGATGCTACGATGGCTTTAGGCGGTGAAAATTATGTCTTCTGGGGCGGTCGCGAAGGCTATTATTCGTTGCTGAACACCGATATGAAACGCGAAAAGGAACATTTGGCGCAACTGCTGAAGCTTGCCCGCGATTACGCCCGCTCCAAAGGGTTCAAAGGTACCTTCCTGATTGAGCCGAAACCGATGGAACCGACGAAACATCAATACGATGTGGATGCCGAAACCGTTATCGGATTCCTGCGCGCTCACGGATTAGACAAGGATTTCAAATTGAATATCGAAGTCAACCATGCTACGCTGGCCGGCCATACGTTTGAACACGAACTGCAAGCCGCCGCCGATGCCGGTATGCTGGGTTCGATCGACGCCAACCGCGGCGACTATCAAAACGGCTGGGATACCGATCAGTTTCCCATCGACATTAACGAATTGACGCAAGCGATGCTGGTTATCCTGAAAAACGGCGGACTGCAAGGCGGCGGTACGAATTTCGACGCCAAAACCCGTCGTAGCTCCACCGATTTGGAAGATATTTTCATCGCCCACATCGCAGGCATGGACGCTTTTGCCCGCGCCCTGGAAACGGCGGCCGCTATCCTCGAACAATCGCCCTACCCCAAACTGTTGAAAGAACGCTATGCTTCGTTCGATTCCGGCGAAGGCAAGCAATTTGAAGAAGGCAAACTGTCGCTCGAAGAGTTGGTGAAATATGCTCGATCGAAGGGCGAACCGGCTCAGATAAGCGGCAAACAGGAGTTGTATGAGGCTATCATCAACATGTATATCTAAAAACAAGGGTCGTGAAAAGAGATTATAATTTAGCATATATCATCAGCATTACGCTGGTAGCAACGTTGGGCGGACTGCTTTTCGGCTACGACACCGCCGTTATTTCGGGAGCGGAAAAGGGATTGGAAGGATTTTTCCTGCAGGCTACCGATTTCCAGTACACGAAAATTCTGCACGGAATCACCTCTTCCAGCGCTTTAATCGGCTGTGTGATCGGAGGCGCCCTGTCGGGCTTCTTTGCTTCGCGATTGGGACGGCGCGATTCGTTGCGTATCGCTTCGGTACTGTTTTTCCTGTCGGCGCTGGGTTCGTATTACCCGGAGTTTCTGCTGTTCCCGAAAGGCGTTCCGTCCTGGGATTTATTGATTGCCTTCAACCTCTACCGCGTTCTGGGTGGCATCGGCGTAGGTTTGGCCTCGGCCATTGTTCCGATGTATATTGCCGAGATAGCGCCGTCGTCGATTCGCGGCACGCTGGTATCCTGTAATCAATTTGCCATTATCTTCGGTATGCTGGTCGTGTATTTCGTGAATTACCTGATATTAGGCGGCCATACCCATCCGATTATCGACAAAAGCGCCGAGGGATTGCTGTCGGTCAATCCGGCATCCGATCCCTGGACTATGGCCTCCGGTTGGCGGTATATGTTCGGTTCGGAAGCCTTCGTTGCATCCGTATTCGGATTCCTGTTGTTTTTTGTACCGAAAACGCCGCGTTACTTAGTTTTAATCGGCCAGGCGCCGCAAGCCTTAGCCGTTTTGACCAAAGTGAACGGGGAAACCAAAGCCCGGCAGATTCTGGCCGAGATAGAAGCGACCTCGAAAGAGAAAAAGGAAAAAATATTCGCTTACGGTGTTGCGGTAGTTATTATCGGCATCTTCCTGTCGGTATTCCAACAAGCCATCGGTATTAATGCTGTGCTGTATTATTCGCCGCGTATTTTTGAAAGCGCCGGCGCCGGCGACGGTATGATACAAACGGTGATTATGGGGATTGTGAATATTGTATTCACGGTAGTCGCCATCCTGACCGTCGATAAATTCGGACGTAAACCCTTGTTGATTATCGGTTCGATAGGTATGGCGGTGGGCGCTTTTGCCGTAGCGATATGCGATAATTTCGGCGTCAAAGGGATTGTACCGGTACTATCGATTATCGTATACGCCGCTTTTTTCATGATGTCGTGGGGACCGGTATGCTGGGTATTGATTTCGGAAATCTTCCCGAATACCATTCGCGGCCAAGCCGTAGCCCTTGCCGTTGCCTTCCAATGGATTTTCAATTACATTGTATCTTCGACTTTCCCGCCTTTGTACGATTTCAGTCCGATGGTAGCTTACGGATTGTACGGAGCCATGTGTATCCTGGCCGCTGTTTTTGTTTGGAAATGGGTGCCGGAAACCAAAGGGAAAACCCTGGAAGAGATGAATAAGCTTTGGAGGAAGTAAAAAAGGTAAAGAGAACCGGAGAACAGATAAAAGTCGGACTTTTATCCGTTTTCCGGTTCTTTTTTGTTTTTTGCCGTTAGTGACCACTCCGCAAGTCGCTGACTTGCGGTACAAGCATAACACACCAGCCTCTGCCTGCAAGGCAGGACTTTCATCACCGCAGGTCAGCGACCTGCGGCAGGGAAGCAAGCAGAGCACACTACCCTATCTTGCCAATTCCTTTTCGAGGAGTTTTTTCAATTCGGGGTTATCAAAACGAGGCGCGTTGTCGGTAACAACGCGACCTTTCTTATCGAAAAGCAAATAACGCGGAATGGTGTTTACCTTGTAGTCGTTGGTAATCTTGCTGTCAACTCCGGCATAAAGATGAATACCGGGAAGTTGCTTGTCCGCAATCATCTGTTTCCATAGGGCTTTGTCTTTTTCGGCATCTATCGAAATACCCACAAACACCACATCGCGTCCGCGCATGGTTTCTTCTAATTTTTTCATGTACGGAATTTGTTGGAGGCAAGGTCCGCACCAGGTCGCCCACAAATCCACCACCACCACTTTGCCCTTAAAGTCTGCCAGCGAATAAAGTTTTCCATCCCCATCGGGATACGTAAAATCGGCAGCTTGACGACCGGCTTCCGCCTGATAAAGTGTCGATCCGATAAATTCGGAACGTTTTTTTTGTTTGGGCGTGATGAAATATTGTCCGTACATTTGCATCGCCTCTTCGTAAGCCTCGTACGTTTGCAAACCGCCGAAATAATTATTCAACACATACTCGCCTTTCAATTGCCATTCGGGAATAAGCGGCAAATCGTAACTTACAGGTTCCGTTCCGTTTACACCGTTATTGATTCTGTTGTACATCAGGTAAAGACCTAATAATTTCATGCCTTCGGGAAAGAGCAGAACCGCTGGGGTGTTGAATTTATTTTCGCTGACAAGCGTCGTGTAATAAGGCGTTTCGTCCGTTTTCTTCGGTTGTTTCACACGAGGTGTATATAGAAACATCAGCGCATAATAATCCAAATCGTAGTCCATTTTTGTGCGCAGCAAAGCATCAAAAGCATTGTTTCCACTGTTAACAGAGGCTTTGATGGTTTCTTTTTCGGCGGCAAGTTTCTCAAGGTCGGGAAAAAAATCCAGGAACGTGGAGTTATTTCCGATACGCGTAGCTTTGGTGCGAACCGTTTGCGCAGCGGCGAGCCAGCGGTAAAGTGCGAGGTTTTCGGGAGAATTCGTTCCTGTCAATTCGGCTCCATCGACGGCAATGTTCACATTGATTTCGTCGCCCGCTTTCACGTAAACAGTGTGTTCAAAGTGCGTAGTTCCGAGAGTGTAAAATTCCGATGCTTCAGGCACAAAGGCAAAACCGTAAGAGCCGTCCGCCGCAACGTTGGTTGTAGCGTATGGAAAGGTTTTCCCATCGATGGTCTTACACAAACGCAAGGACTTGATGTTTTCGTCCAACACCTTTCCCTTGATAACGGTGTATTCTTTCTGCTGTGCAGCCCGTGCAGTCAAGCCGAAGGCGAGCAACAGGATGCAGAAAATAAGTTTTTTAGTCATTCTGTGTGTTTTTAGTTTGATTGTTTTTCCAAATTACCTGTCGGGGAAATGGGGAAAAACCATGCGTGCATATCCTGTTCCGCTCAAAACAGGTTGCGCCGGATTTTCAGAATCCAGCTCAGGCGTTGCACCTAAAGTGTTATAAACATAGAAATTATAATTGCCATCGGCAGTATGGGTCAGTATGCAAACCCAAGAGAGGTTGCCTCCTGCCGCAGGCCGTTGTATAGGACGAATATAAGTGATCGTTTCGCCTGCCGGATAGACGATTTCCTTTTTTTGGCGGTCGGCGACAGGTCCGTCGCTATCGGTGTAAATCCACAGTTCGTTGCCGTTTTTGGCATAGTAAATGACGTTTGCCAAATGGGTGGCAGCCATCACCGTTATTTCGGGATTCAAAATATCGGCCGTAGCATCCAAGTCCTTGATAAAAGCAAAAGGACTGCCACTCTGCCGGCTTTCCACTTTGGCCAAATAATACTTGTCCTGCTGTTTATGTTTCAGTAAAGCCAGTCCGTAAGCGGTAGCTGTATAATTAGCCGAAGTCAGCGTGCTGAGTATACGCACCGGCTGTACTTGTTTTTGGCGAATTAATTCGATATTGGGAATGTAATCATAGTTCAAATCACTTACATCCAATTGAATAAGTGTTCCTTCAAGCGGAGGAGCGTAATAAAATGTTCCGGTGTTAGCTTCGTAAACAAAAGCATGAGCATCGCTGTACAGAATTTCCGGAAAAATATCTACTGCGCCTCCGTTCAACAGGTTTTTAGGCGAAAACTTCCCGATATTAAGCGACATACCGTAAATGGAATACAGGCGGTTGGCGTTCATCAGCCAAATGCCGTTTGCCGCATCGCCGGCCGTAGGCACAATGTATACGCCTTGCGGACGGACTTGTGCAGGCGCATCGTAAAAATTATCGTCGAAAGTGGCTTTATAATACTTCGCCAGCGTATTGGACAATCCCACAATGGTCTGGTCGGTTTGTATAACCCACCCCTGCCCTTTCGTGGCCACATTGTCTTCGTTCATATAATAATAACGGTACAAATAAGCTAAGGAAACCGCCCGTCCCGGAATGGAAGCAAAACGGATAATATTCTCGCTCTGCGCTAAGGACGGATGGGTTTGCGAATAATAACTACGTTCAAAGTAGTCGATGTTTGTCTGTTCGCCATCGTCTTTTAACACATACCAGCCATTGTTGAACTGTGTATCGGAAACCACAATGTGTAAAGATGCTTTGGCAAAAATATCGTGTGGCGGGGTGGATTTCACCCTGACTTCGAGGTATAAATGATAACTTCCGGCTTCCAGCGAATCGATTTCGATGCGCAGGTTTTTGTCCGTCGAATGGAGTTCGATGCGTTTGGGAATGCGTCCGGTAACGTTTTCGATTACATACCAACGGTAAGAGTATTGCTGCGTACTGTCGAAACGCCCGAAAGCAGGGTCGCAATACAGTTTGCCGAAACGCAACAAAGGCTGGGATTCCTGCGGAATGATCAGGGAATCTACCGAAACCGGCAAAACGGCTTCTTCGGGCAAATAGTTGTAATTGCCCAAATCTTCCATACTGCACGAGCCAAAAGCCAAAAGCAAAAGGCAAAAAGTAAAAAGATTTATCGTTTTTCTCATAAATAACTGAATAATTGAATCATTGAATAACAGAAATTCACATACGCACGGTCATTAATTCTCGAAACTCACCCGGGTACCATCCCTTTCGCTCAGGGGCGCATCGGGGTGAGCGGTATTGTATTCGGCTAACGCTTGTTTGGCTTTGAATTGATAATAAAAACCCAAAGCAACATCAACAGGGACTTTCCAGTCGATTTTTCCGCAAGCGGTAATAATAAAATCATGCTTTACAGGTCCCCAACTGGATCCGAAAATATTAATTCCCCAAAAACTGTCCCAATTACTCGGTTTGACCGGTAAACCCGAAAATTTAAGGCGGAAATGCTGTTTGTTTTTCATTCCCAAACGGAAATCGGCGGTAGGAAGCAAGCGTAAATCAAGAACGTATGATTTTCCTTCCAGAAAATCGGGCGTGCGGAAAACTTTCACAGCCAAATTGACGCCTGCTTTGCCCGCCGGAATAGCATAAACCGCAGAGGGGTGGTCTAATTCATAATTCACGTCTAATTGAGCGCGGTCATATCCGGCAGGTAAAGCATAAAGGGTATCCTGACTTAGAACTACTTGACGAGCTACGCCGCTTGTGTCGCCCTGCGTAACGACCGGCACTTGAAAAATGTAGGCATCGCCGTCAATTTCGGTAAAAGAAACCGACAGGCTGTCGCCGCCAAAATAAATGGCGGGGTCGTTTTGATACAAAAGCGGTGTTTCTTCGGTACAACTTGCCAGGAGTAAACCAATAAGCGAGAGGCGGAAAGTGGCAAACCAGAAGCTATATTTCTTTTTCATACTCTTATAAATAACTGAATAATTGAATTTTCATAAACACATTAGCACCTTACTCAAACTGTTGTTGACTTTTCGGCAGAGGCAAACGATAACTTTCCAAGCCTTGCGGCAGACTAAACGCATCGGGATAAGTGAACGATACGTAGCCTTGTTTTTTGTAAAAGAAAAACATTTGTCCTTCGCCGTAAAACTCCTTTCGGTATTCTTTTTCCAACTTATTCAACACATCGACGGGCGTAGCGAGCGAAGAAATCGAACTCAAGCTGAAATTCCGTGCTTGCTGAAAAGTGCGGAAAGTATTCTTCACCGTCGATATATTATCCGTATTTTCTATGAGGATAAAATACATTTCCGACAAACGGACAACAGGTATCTGGTTGCGTGTCAATGTTGTTCCGTAAGTCGTTCGGCTGTCGTCGGCGTATTTCATAAAACGGTTGAAAGTACCTATATTCGGCACATAAACGCTTTGCCAGTAACGTCCGGTTGTGATAGAGCCGTAGCGCAAGTCATTGGCATTGGCTGCGGCTTCGTAAGCCACATCCAGGTTGGCGGTGCTTTGCGTGAGTTGCGGCGGATTATCTTTAAACGCCGTCTGAATCACATCCTGCAATAAAGGATTGTGCAGTGCGAAAATACATTCGCCGGACATATTCAGTCCGTTGGTTGCCAAATTCAACGAAGTGGTAAACTCAAACTGCTTTTGCCCGCTTTCCGCATTGACGGCATTAATCACCTCTGCGGCATAATAAGCCGCCGAATCTTTCGCCGCAAGCGGATAAGCCGGGTCGGCTTTCATCCAGTTATACAAGCGGGCCTTGGTAGCCAGTACCGCATAATAATTGAAACGGTTTTGCCGGAAATGAAACCAAAGGTCCTCCAGTTTGCCGCCGCCCGAAGTAGAAGTCGAGTTGAGATTGGAAGCCGATACGTTTTGTATTAAATCATACTGCTTCAATAGGGCTTGCGCCGCATCCAAGTCTTTCCGTATTTTTTCCGCAACCTCCATCCAAGGTAAAGTGAGCAACTTCTGCGTTTCAAAAGTCATTTCGGTAACGTAAGGAACGGCAGGCGTTTCAGACATTGCAACAAGAGGCGCAGGCCCCCAATAGCGCAAAACTTCCAAATGAATGAAAGCGCGAAGTCCGAGCGCTTCGGCGCGGATAAAATGTTCCGTATCGTCGGAAAACTTTACATCGGTTTTGTCTAATTCCTCCAAAAGATTATTCAACTGGGCTACGGCTTTGTAATACGATTGCCAAACCGAAGTGAAAAACGAATTACCATTGTAATTGGCAAAATTATAATTCGGGACAATATACGTATTATCCGAAAAATTATCGGAGGGTAAAGTCCAATGACGCGCCAGGAGTTCAGGCAAGTAATAACTGGTGTTTTTGCCGTACAAATTGGCATCGGAAAGCTGCATATACACGCCGTTCAGCACATTGCGGAAACCGCTTTGTGTGGCATATACATCCTCCGCTTTTTCCGTTCCACGCGGACTGACATCAAGAAAATCGTTGCAGGAAACCCATGTCTGAACCATGATGGCCATGATGAGGAGATTTCCCAGTTTTTTTATGAGTATATGTTTCATCGTTTAATTCTTAAAAATTGACTGTCATCGTAAAATAAAATTTGTTTGAAAACGGATAGGAAGTTCCTCTTTCACGCTTAATCGTTGAGGTATAGAACAAGTTTTCGGCTGTTCCCTGTAAAGAAACGGCGGAAATTTTCAGGTTTTTCTTTATCCATTCGCGCGGAACATCGTAGCGCAAGTTGATTGAAGAACATTCCACATAATTATTTTTCATCACAAAACGCGTAGTGGCATTCGTGGAAGTAAAATCCTTCACGCTTTTGAAATAAGATACATCGCCGGGCTTTTTCCAACGGTCGTACAAGGCTCGGCGGTCGGCATTTTCATACGGAATAATGTTTTCCACCTTTTCAATCAGCGCATTGTTGTAAGTATAAGCGCCCAAACGGTAAGAGAAAAAAGTAGTGAAAGTAAAGTCGCGGAAACGCAGCGAGGTATTCAGATTTCCCCAAATAAGCGGGTCGGTAGTACCGCAAGCCGCTAAATCGCTTGCCGACCATTCAAACGTTTCCGTGCCATCCAACTGCACAAAAATTTCCTTGCCCGTGCTGGGGTCAATTCCCTTTGATTTTACAGCAAAAATGGTGTTTATCGATTCGCCTTCTTTTATCAAAAAAGCCGGATTACGGCGTTGGAGGGCTATTTCATCACTCGTTTTTCCTTCTTCGGAAGTCAGTTGTTCGTTGAGCGCATCCAATGTGTCGGAAATTTTCAACACTTCGTTTTTATTATGTACCACCGACGCGCCCACAGTCCAAAACAATCGGTGGTCATTATCTCGGATAACCTGCCATTTCAGTTCGGCTTCGATGCCCCTATTGGCAATTTGCCCGATATTTGCCGTGTAACCCGCAAAACCGCTCGATGCGGGAACGAACAGCATGGTTATCAAATCGTTGGTTATTTTATTGTAAGCATCCACTTTGGCGGTAATGCGGCGGTCGAGGAGTTCAACATCCATCCCCAGGTTGAGTGTATTGGTTTTTTGCCATCCCAGTCCGGCGTTTCCCAAACCCATAAGCGAAAGACCGGACAAGCCGCGATAATTGAGGTGGTTAATAACACTGTACATGGTCATAGCCTGATAGGGTGAAAACTTTACCGAACCGGTAGAACCGTATGAAACCCGCATACGGAAAACATCCAACACGGCATCGTCTTTCAGAAAACGTTCCTGATGCGCATTCCAACCCAAGCCCACCGACCAGAATGGTGCAAAACGCTTTTCGGCTCCAAACTGCGAATTTCCTTCAAGCGCATAAGATAAATCGCTAAAATAGCGGCGACTGTAAGTATAGTTCACAAAACCGTAGGCTTTTAACCCGCGCCGTAATTCCTCGCTTCCGTCGGGATGACCATTTTCTTCGTATTGCGTGGCGGCGGTAATATAATTCATATCCGAAACGGGAAATCCTTCGGCATTAAATATATTTTTTTCGGTTAGCTCCTGATAAATATTCAAACCTCCCCCGCCTGCCAATTGATGTACTTTGGCTAACGTTTTATTAAAATTGAGCGTAACATCGCCATTGAAATCGGTACGGCTGCCGATACTCAAACTGTACGAGCCTTTTCTGTTGAAATTACTTTCGGAAATGTTGGCGAAGCTCGAATGTTCGGCTGAAAGATAGTAGTCGCTGCGACTTTCTTCGCGCGTAATGCTGAAACGCCCGCGCAGGAAAAAGGTTTCGGGAAGGATGTACCAGTCCAGCCCGAAATTATTGCGTATGCGGATGTAGCTTGCATCGTTTCGTTGCGGAAGCGAAGCATCCCAAAGCGGATTCAGGCTGTTACGGTTATTGTTCATGTAAATATTGGGTAAGCTGTAATAGTTTACATTGTCCAACTGTTTGATAAGATTTCCGTCCTCATCGAAAGGACTGTAATACGCATTCATTTTAGCATAACGGCTGAAACTGCCGTAATGTGAATGGTGGGCTTTGTTGCTCGTTATGCCCAAGTCGTTGGAAAACAGCAAACTCCCTTTTTCGTAAGAAAGAAACACATTGCCGTTGAAAGTATTGCGGTCGGAACCTTTCATTACACCCACATTGTTGGAATAGCCGAGGTTAATCGCATAACGCATGGCGTTTTCGCCGCCTTCGACAGACAGGTTATGCTCCTGCCCCACTCCCAAACGCACCGGAAAACTGAGCCAGTAAGTATTTACGCCGCGTTCGGCATCAATACGCCTGTGGTTGTAAACAGCCATCAAATTCTCTTCTATGGTAGGCGAGAGATAGGAATACAGTCCGGCCGCCAACTCGTAATCCAGTTTTTCGGAAGCATTCATTAAATTATAAGACGAAAGGTCGGGAGCCTGAAAGGAAGTTTTTCCGCGATAAGACACCGTAAGTTTACCCGTCTGCGGCTTGCGGGTGGTGATAACCACTACGCCGTTCGCCCCTTTGGAACCGTAAAGTGCGGTAGAGGCGGCATCTTTCAAAATGGTAATGCTTTCGACGCGGTTGTTGTCCAAGTCAATCACATCTTTGAGTTCCACCTCAAACTTATCCACGATAAAAAGCGGAAGATTGGACTTGGAAGCAGTGGTTTGCCCGGCGTTTTGTACATCGGCCAGACTGGTAGAACCACGCATGGTAATATTCATAGCCTCGATGTTGTTGGGGTCGGAACCGAAAAGGTTATTTTCCAACATATTGAACGAAGGGTCTATGTTATGCAAAGAGGACAGTACACCGCTTGCTCCCGCCAAATCCAAATCTTTGCGCGTAACCATACTGGCGGCGCCTGTATAGCTTTCCTTCGCGCGATTAAAGAGGCCTGTAACTACTACTTCGCTCAATACAGTGTTATCTTCGAGCAAAATAGCGAGTTCAACACCTTTATACGGAACTTCCTTCTCCTTGTATCCGACGTAGGAAAAAAGGAGAACAGGATTTTTTACCGACGCAGGGATGGTCAATTCAAACTGCCCATCCATATCGGTAACAACGCCCACCTTGGAGTCTTTCAGGCGGACATTTACACCAATCAAGGTTTCACCCTGCACATTTTTCACTGTTCCCTTCGCTACCAAGGCTGCTGTTTGCGCCCATCCGGGAGAACTAATCGACATAAAAATTAACAATAGAATATTTCTCATGTACTTATTCTCGTAATGTGTATTTTATTATTTATTCTTGGTACCGACAGGTATCGGTGGCGCTACTATATGGATGTACTAATAGTTGATTCACCGGACAATTGAATGGTTATATCCACTATTAGTACATCAACACATACTTTTATCGTTTTATAAATTTACCCAATTCCGTACCTGCTTTTTTTTCAATTTTGATAAAATAAAGTCCGGGATTCAATGCCGAAACGGAAATCATTGGCTCCTTTTCGCCCTTCACCGGCAAGGTTTGCAGGCGTTGTCCCAAAGCATTCAGTATGGAAACAGACAAAGCGTCTGCGGGCAATTTCACCTTTACAAAATCCGTTGCAGGATTGGGATAAATTTGAATGTCCGCCACCGTTTTCACCGTTTGGATACTTGTTTTTATATCTTCGCTATGGAAAACAAAGCGCATGTACGATTTACTGTAATCATCAGTAGCACTCCCATTCCTGCCGAGCGGGGCATTATCCGCGTCGCTTTCGGGCTTCATATAATAAGCGGTAATATTATTTCCCGCCTGCCTCGACAGGGTCGAATAATTGGTTGTCGTCTGCTGGTCAACCGTGTAAATATTCGTCAAGTCCGTAGCGTTTTCGTCAGGAACTGCGGAAGTGGCATAATATCCGTTGGGCTTATCAGGGTTAGCCGGACTGACGGAAAAATAATGAATCCGCAACGTGGTGTCGGCTTTGCTGTAAAAAGTCGGATGATCTATTTTGGAAACTACTTTCCACAGTTGCGCATCGTCCCCTTCCCAAATTTCACAGACAGTAAGCCTGTTTCCATTGCCGTTTTGCTGAATGACACGGTTTGTACCATCGGCAAATTGCAGATAGTACCATACATCCTTTGTCGAATTGCTGGGTAGCGGTATGTCATGTCCTTTCCCAAGCATGGTGAGCGAATGTTCCGTTCCGTCGTTAGCCGCAAGCACCGCTTTATATATCAAAGGTTCGGCAGGCGAAAATTTGACCGTTACCGACTCCGTAGAACCCAATCCGTCCCATTCCTGCGAATGGATTCCGAAATAGGGTGCATGACCATTGCCCTCAAAATCCCTCAGCAAAAGTGTCGGTTCGGCATTCAAATCCGTAAAAAGGAAGGATTGTGTTATGTCTTCATTTATCTTCACCGTACCAAAATCAAGCACTCCATTAGCTCCCGTTCCTTTCAGGGTGATTACGGGACTCAATGGGGTGTCGTTGACCCATATAGTAAGCGTAGCCGTATAGCTTTTGACTTTTTTAGGGGAAAATTTGAAATAACCCACATGCCAATAATTATCATCCTCATACTTTGTAACCTGAACACTGAAAATAGTGTCGTCGGCATCCGCGGGGTCGACGTTTTCAATGATGGCGATAACCGTATCTATGGCGAAAGTAGGCCATATCCCATCGGTGGGTACCACAAGAGCGCTAATGGCAATATCGGGCGAACGGACTTTGCCCATCTCCGTATCTTTAAAGGTGTAAGTATGGGTGGTCGTGTTCATCCCCACCATATTCCCCAACTGCAAGCGCGGTTGTGCATACAGATTTTGACTGAAAAACAACACCGATGCAACCAATGCAATAAAAAGTGTTTTCATATAAAAACGGAATTAATAAATGACTTTGGCTGTGCGTTCGCCTGCCACCACAATATACACTCCATACGTTGGAAGTTGTACTTGTTTGTCGGCAGTTTCAATGATTTGTATGCCTTGTACATTGTAAACTTTGTAGCGTTCGCCGCTGTTCAAGCCTGTTACGGTAAGCAATCCTTGTTGGCTGACATGGGTTTTTAAAGTTTCCGATTGCGGAGCATTGATGCCTACCCCTATGGCTTCCCATTGCGCGGTAAGCGTAATGTTTTCGTACACTTTATTGGCATTGAAATCCCAATTCAGCGCCCAGCCGAGGAAGTTGTAACCTGTTTTTTCAGGAGCGGCGGGAGCGGCTACCAAAGCGCCGCCTTCTACCGTAACGGGAGGTAGGGTCGTACCATTATCGGCATTAAACGCTACCGTATATTGCGCGGGCGGAACAACAATTTCGCTGAAATGGGCATAGATTGTCGTATCGGAAACGATCACTCCATTGACATTGAACGCCGTGTTGTCAGCGGTAAACCAACCATCGAAAGTATGGCCGTCTTTCGCAGGATTGGCAGGGAGAACGGCTTTACTCCCTTCAAATACGGTCTGGGTGGTAACGACATTATCTACATGAATGCTTACGGTATAAGATTTCACAAAAGTATCGGAAGGCAAGAAAAGTACGGAGGAAGTAATAGTAATAAAGGATGGAGGACCTGAACTACCGAGTATGTACGGATATTCATTATAAAATCCATAAAGTATAAATAAATTCGCCGCTTGATCCGTAAAATGCAAATGGTATCCGCCCGAATCATCCGCCGTAATATGAAGCGTCCTTAAAGTTCCGCTTACAGGCGCATTGATACCAACTGGAACATAACGCAATATATTACCTGCTTGATTCACAATATAATAACTATTAAGATTAGGAGCAGCTACTATTTTCCATAACTGTACATGGGTGCGGCTTTTATCTACCGGACTCAGAAATACAGTTTCGATATTCCCTAAAACAGCCGGATTTGCGTTTACGGCATCCCAAACACCGGCAATACCCTGAAATTTCACATAATACCACGCATCATCCGTTGAATGGGCAACAGCAGGACTGATTTTCAAAGAAGAAAGCGTTGGTTTGTCCAGCCATGCAGCATACAAGGTTAAGTCGTCTGTCAGTGGGGTATCGAAGTTCCATAGCGTACCTTCGGTATAATTGGCTGTGGTATACCAACCGAGAAAAACAGTGGTATTGCCGTTAACCGGTTCTGCCGGAGCAATGGCTTTGTTTCCATACAAAATGACAGCCGAAACAGAATCGGGCGTAACCCCATCCTGGAATACATAAGTTACATTTAAGTTCTTTTTCCATTGTGCATACGCGGTGGTTGGGGTATAATAGGGATGGGAAAAACTAAATACAGAAGTAAAGTTTCCGTCTGCGAACCAGTTAATAAACGTATGGTCGTCGTACACCGGATCAGCCGGACGAGTAGCTGTGTAATTGTTCGATGGATTTAATGTAATGATAGAATCCGTTACACCGTTGTTGAATTGGAAAGTAAATGTAAATTCGGCGGCTGCGCCTGTCCGTTTTACAAAAAGCAGATACGGTGCGGCAATGCCGCTTTCGGAAAGACCGGTAATGACATGGATGTATTCGTAAGGAGCTGGACTATAAAGACCTAACTCACGGTTGTAGTTTACGCTTCCTTTGGAGGCGGCTGTTGCATCGAAAGTAATGGAAAATACATCGCCCGTTACGGCAATGGGAGTAGCATTCGCTAAGGTTATCGGAGTGGTTGTTCCGTTGTAGGTATAGGAAGCGGCTGTCGGAGCATACACATCGCTGGCGCCGCCGAATGATTTTATTTTTTTCAGATAGGGATACGTTACATCTTCGGTCGATTCCCATAAGGACGTGAAATCAAAACTTTCATAAGAGGCTTGTTTCAATAAATCGGATGAACTTTTTTTAGCGCTTGCGGCATGTTCGGGGAAATTCCCAACAACAGGCCAGGCGGAAGCATTGTCGTTAGCAAAAGAATTTATTACCGTTAAACGATTGGTATCCGGAATGTTGCCAACCAATGCACCCACATTGCTTGTTCCGCTTACGGTGTTAAGAGCGTATACATTGGTAAGCGTCAAGAGGTAATTCGTACCGCTTGTACTGCTTGTACCTCCCGCCCCTGCAATGCCGCCGACATTTTCTGTACCCGTAACCGTTCCGACTGCTACCGAATTATTCAGGAAACATGCGCCGCTTGTGGTTGTGTGATTTATCAATCCCCCCACATTCTTGCGTCCTGCTACATTTCCGGCATAATACAGATTTTTTATATTGCCCGATCCGCTTCGGGCATAAGCGATAATGCCTGCCACATTGTCGCGTCCGCTTACATTGCCGCGTACAAAGATATTTTCAATTTTCAAACTGTTGTTGGAATAGGCAACCAATGCCGAAACATAGTCTTGTCCTTGGATGCCGCCTTTGGCATCGTTCATCACAATTCCAAGGTTCTTTACGACACTGCCTGTCGAAAGTTGTCCGATAAGAGCCACTTTGTTGACTGTAGGACGGTTAATCCACAAACCGCTGATTACATGATTGTCGCCATCGATAACGATATAAAGCGACGAACCGCCGCCGAGCGGCGCCCAACCTTCGGGATCTTCATCGCCGATGTATTGAGTTAAGTCAATGTCGGCTGTGAGTTTGAAATACTTCGGACTAGTGTTTGTACCATTGTTGCTTGTGTTGATGGCGGCCAATTGGCTTGCATTGGCAATTAAATACGGATTTGCTTCTGTACCTTCACCTTCCGTCCATTGCGCATGTGCGACAAAGGTCGAAACAAATAATACGAAAAGAACGACAAGTCCTTTTGAAAACGGAGTTAAGTAAGCATGTTTCATTTTGTTTTTGTTTTTAAATGAATGAATAAAATGATTATCTCTTTATAAATTTTGTTACTTCCATGCCTGTTGTTTTTTGTATTTGTACAATATATGCTCCACACGACAGTTCATTCATAAAATCGGCAACACTGCTGTTGGGTTTCATGCAGCGCACCAATTGTCCCGAAATGTTGTAAACCGTAATGGAAACGATGGTTCCATCGGTTTTTACTTTGTTGACGTAACTGGTAGAAGCGGGAACAAATGAAATAACGCTGTTATTCACCGCCGCATTCCTTCCTGTTTCGTTACTCAAAGCATCGGAAGTGAGAAAATAATGACGCGAAATCGAATCGTTTGAAGTATTATAATTTCCATGTATCAGGAAACCCTGAACAGTAACTGCCCCGTTGCCGTTGTTGAGCAGCGTCCCTGAAATGGCTACATCGCAAATTCTTTCCGTTCCACTGTAAACCACCGTATCGCGGTCGGTGGCGTAAAAGCCCGCTCCTTCGGGCAGGTCCATACCGCCGCTGGGTCTGAAACGGTAACAGATTTTATTTCCGGTAGCTTTATTAATGATGTTATAAGCGCCGGAGGCAAGTTGTCCGCCGCCTGAACGTCCGGCGTACTCTATGCGCCACAACTGTGCATCGTTGCCCCGCGTCATTGCTTTGGCTGTTAAGCGGGTATCTGCGCCATTGTCCTGTAAGGCTTTGAGCGTTTCGACAAATTCTATATAGTACCAAACCGGCTCTTCCGCCGTACTAAACAGATTGGAAGGATATATCATGTTTTCGGGCAATACAAAATCGACCTTGTTATAGTTTGAATTGTTTTCACTGAGCCTGGCTCCAATAGGAGAATAATCCGTACGCGACACATATGAAACGACGGAAACCTGTCGCCCTTTACGCAAAAGCTGATAACCGCCGCCATAACCCGCCGAAGGTAACTCGGTAATGGAAAACAGTGCAACCGGATACTGGAGCTCCGTAGTATAAAAACCTACTTCATTATCGGGATCGGAATACCATAAGTCGAAGCGTAACTGTCCATACGTTTTATTTACCAATGTATAATAATCCGTATTGCCGGAATTTTCAATCCAAACAATTTTCCAACATTGTTCATCCCGGTTGGGCTGGGGAAAAGCCGTGCGCACGGTATCGTTGATAATATCCGTTACCGTAAAGTCGAAAACATCGGTAAAGTTCATATAATACCACGTGTCGGCAACCGTATTCGCCACCGATGGGCTGACCGTAAACCTGAAATTCTGCATGACTTTGGAAACATCTTCTTCTATATGTACATTCAAAACGGTATGGGTTTGACTTTCTAATTTTTCCACGGCCACTTGTTTTTCGGTATTTACCGGATGATGTATAAACGAAAAGCCGCTTTTCATATACGCCCAGGTAATAGTTGCCGACAGAAACGGAAGCGCCAACATAGCAGCAACCCGCCAAAAGCCGTGAAACGACGGCAAGTATTTATCCGCCGGCTTGCTGATTTTAGCCTGTAGTTTGCGGAAAGACTGTTCGGTTTGGTAGTCGGCTTCCACATGCAATTCGTCCCAAATATTCCTCAGAACTTCTTCTTTTTCCTCTTTGGATTTATCGCTTTTGAACCATGCAGCAAACTGTTTCCGTATGTTTTTGGAATACGGCTGACTAAAATATTGACGAATAATCCGGTTTACGTTTGACATGATTTTTTGGATTGACAATTGACTTCTATTTGTATTTTTTTCTTTTTAGTTATATACTTAAGACAGCTAAGACAGGCTTTGCACCCAAGCGGGTGCAAAGAAATTTTTGCAGGAGGGAGATAAACAGGCTTACCTGCAAACGCATCTGTTCAAGGTTTCGCCGCGAGCCGGCGCCCCCCCACCCGAGGCCGTCCTGAATAACCGTTCATTGGGTGGGTAAACCGTTTATTCTTGACGGACACAGCGTATCGGCTTTCCTAACAAACGAGAGTAGACTTTGTTCGGGTAGACATAACTTACGTTAAAGTGAAAGTTATGAACATTCGCACCACTGCTAGAACCGGTATGGTAGTAGCCGCTTCGACCCGTATATGTCAGATCATAGTTGGGGGACCAATAACGGTAGCCCGAGGCGGGAAAAAAGATAGCAGCGGCATCCGTATCGTTATGGCTAAACATGGTGCCATCGTTGATTATATACTTACCGTCATCTCGATCCGATGTCAGAAGAATGGAAAAACTGCCAACACGCTTATAGTGGGATGTATAACCGGTGGTAGTGTGATCAATATCACTTGATCCTCCATACTCATTTATGAACGGCAAACGATAACCCGAAAGCCCCGGCTGGGTAGCAGATATGTACTGGCAAATATCACCCTTGAAACTGTTCCACATCGTGGGTGTATTCTGATTGGGATCCATCGCGTGATAGTTGTCGCGGGTAATGGAACTACCATCAGTAATATAGGGCAAGGCGCTCGTCCATGCCCCATGAGAGCCTGCACCGGAAATACCGGTAAGATCATCATCATTTTTTTCAGCGAAACTGCTCCGCCATCCCGGAGATTTTCCATCTCCATAGTAGGGTACGTAAATAGGGGTACTGGAAAAGGAAAAAGTACCAACAGGTGAAATACCTATCAGCGACCCATACTGAAAGTAAACGCCCTGATAGAATTGGGCATTGGGTTCCGTTGTCCCCGAACTCCCATATTCTGCTGAAGGCGTAGCACTGTAGGGTTTAAATGTAAGCTTACTCCCATCCCAGTAGATATTACTCGATGCAAATTTATTCGATTGGGTAATCTTGATTATCTTTATCCGGACTGTATAACTATTTCCACGTTCCAGAGCGGTAGTAAAGGGTACTAGCGTCGATACAATGGGTATAGCGGCAACACCCTGCAATTTTATCGCACTTACAGGAAGCGTTACTATAACGGTACTCGATGCCTTGGGAAAGACTAAGCGCACACTGTTTTCCTGGTTCGAAGCGGGTGTCGTCCAGCTAAAAGCCGGACTGCTGAGCGTACCGGAGGGAGTAACTACGCGCGTGGGATAGGATAAGGTACCGTTGGTCGCTACCTCACCGATTGTGATATTGGCAGCGATCGTTTCTACCGTCCTGCCCGTAAGTTGACTGTCGATAATCAGTTTCACTCGCACCAGTTCTTGCCGAAAGGTGATATTCAGCAAGTAGGATCCATCGATTTCTTTGGTCATCGCGCCGGTACCGCTGTTCCACAGCAGGAAATCTTTGGTGTTATCGACAGCCAGGGTGGAAAGTATATTGCCCACCGTATAAGCAGGCAAAATAGTTTCTGATGTTTTGTACGACAGGGCGTAGAATCTACAGCCGGAGGATGCCGGAACAAAAAGTTCCGGGATGGTGGAGCCTGTTACACCGTCTGCCAGCGCAAGCAGTTCGTTGCTCGATACATCAACCGCCATCAGGCGATAGGTTATGCCATCGGGAAGCGACTGGGGCGTCCCATCGCGCAACACCGGCGCATCCTGTTCCAGACTTATTTCCAGCGACAGGCCATTGTCCAGAGGAAGGACGACTGTTTCCGGTTCACTGTGCACTGAACCCGAGCGTGTCAGTTCTTCCGAAACGCCTTCGGTTACTCCTAATATATTGAATTTCACCGGTATCAGGGCGCCGTTGCGCTTGTCTTCCGGAAACTCTTTTTCGCAGGAGCCTAACGCCAATGTCAGGCTCAGAAGCATTACGCTCATTTTGATTGTTGTTGCTTTCATATTTGTAAACGAACTTATGATATTTTTTATCCATTAATCACTGTACAGACACACGACCATACGTTTCTATTCAAAACCGCCCCACAGATCCCGTGTTGTTTCGTTCGCTTCGTCTGTCGGATACTCGGAATAATCGGTGTATTGCAGATTGTTCACGCTTGCCCTGGCGGTTTGGGCGATGAGGCCTTCCATTTCTACCCGGTGGATGCATACCGCCGGTGATACATACTTCTTGTTTTTCATTGGCTTGCTATTTTTTATATTAATATTTGTTTTTTATTTCTACCGACCGATTGTCTCTAACGGGACAACGATCAAGCAACCCCACCACTCCCACTCCCCGCTCCTTGGGAGAGGGGCCGGGGGTGAGGTAACTGTACACTTTCATCTTATTTATCCTTGTGTAAAACATACTCAATTAATGTTTAATGTTTAATGATTAATTTTTAATTCTTACTTTTTAATTCTCTACTCATCCTATACTCAGTCTATACTCAATCTGTACTCAGTCTGTATCGAAGCTATATCTTAGCTGTATCATAGCTATACTCATCTTTTTCACAACGCCTGTTCTTCCGCTGTTACATTGCTCGGCAGATCCGAAACCGTGATGTAGATCTTATCGCCAGCCAGGGGCGATGCTACAGTTGCTTTCGCATAAATCACTGCCTGTTGAAAGCGTTGGCGGTGCGCCGTTTGCTTTTTCGAGGCCTTCCCGGATCGTACCGGTGCTTTCGCTACGATCGTTTTCCCGTATTTTTGGCGAAATACCAATAAACCGCCGATTTTTCCACTTAATCCGTTGGTTACTACGTTTCTTTCTTGCTTTGCCATAATTTTTTCTTTTTTATTGTTAATATGATAGGTAAAAAATGGACACTAAAAAAGCCCGTCCGGTATTTCTTCCCAACAGGAAAAAAACCGGACGGACTTGTTGCTATTCCTTCCTTTGCTTCAAGCGTTTGAAGCAGCAATAATCTTATGTAACTTACTGATTTATAGCCAATCCGCCAAGGGGGGGGGATTTTGGCACCTTCATTTTGTTATTGAGCACGAAAATCAGGGGGTGAACCCCCTTGCCGGTATATCTATTTTCTGCGCTTCCGTCCATTTGACTTCGTCGATTTTTCAATTCCTTTTTGCGTTTACTTTGTAACTATTATTGTAAAATATTTTATATATTTCGCTCTTTATCAGCGACTTTTACGAGGCAAAGATAAGCCTTTTTTTTATTATATCAAATTTTGTACCAAAAATTTGCTCACCGCTGTATTACAGCACGGCGATGGCTGCGCGAATTTGGCGGAGAGCTAAATTCAAATGGTTTTCCACCGTTTTTTTTGAGATATTCAGCATTTTGGCTATTTCGTTGTTTTTGAGGTTTTTCATCCGGCTCATTTTAAAAATAGCGCGGCGTTGTCCCGGCATTTCTTCAATGGCTAATTGAATGATCAATTCCAGTTCCTTGGCATCCATTTCGTCTTCAACGGAGTATTCGGGCAACGGTTTATAGGCAAGACTGTATTCTTGCGTTATGCTTTTATGTTCCAAATGGTTGATAGATAAATTTTTAGAAATACGATAGACATAGGCGTTAAGGGATTTGAGGTTGGTAAGGTATTCGCGGTTTATCCAGATGCGTTCAAAAACATCCTGCGACAAATCTTCGGCAACAGATTCCGATTTAACTAACTGTAAAATAAAGAATTTTACTTTCGGATAATAGCGCATAAATAAATGGCGAAAAGCGTCGGGATCACCCGCCGCCAGTTTTTCAATCCATATTTTTTCTTCTCCACTATGTTCCATGCCGCAAAGAATTACATAAAACAACAACCCCTAACGAAAAGCGTTTTGGGTTGTTGTTTACGCTGCAAAAGTATCAAAAAGATTTTACTTGCGAAATACCATGTTTATAGTATTTACGAAAGTAAGGTGAGAATCATGCACCCAATCCTTTTGTAAGCTCACCGCTTCCCTTGACGGGAGGAAATAACGGCAGTAGAAAGACGATGAAAGCCGACAGAATAGATGTCAGCATGAGCCTTATTCCAACCCCCTGTTTCTCAACAATGCGTTGACATCCGGTTTCCGTCCACGGAATTGCAGGTACAGTTCATCTGCCGGATCAATGCATCCGGGTTCCAGAATATGCCGGCGGAAGCGGGCAGCGATTTCCTTATCGAATATATTTCCGGCTTCAACAAAGGCTTCAAATGCATCGCAATCCAATACTTCCGACCAGATATAACTGTAATAACCGGCCGAGTAACCGCCTTCAAAGGTGTGTTTGAAATAGGTGCTGCGATAGCGCGGTGGAATTTGGGGAATTAATCCGCGGGAGCTTAAAGTACCGGCTTCAAATTTAAGCACGTTAATCGCTTCCGGAGAAACATTTACATGATAATCCATATCCAAATACGAAGCAGCCATATACTCGGTCGTTGCAAACCCTTGACCGTATTTGGAAGCCGCCTGAATCTTATCCACCAAATCTTGCGGAATGATTTCGCCGGTTTGATAATGCTTTGCATATTGCGCTAAAACCTGCGGTTCAAATACCCAATGTTCCATAAACTGGGAAGGCAATTCCACAAAATCGCTGGGAACATGACCGGTAGCGTGGTATTTCACGTTCTGGAACAGATTGTTCATCGCATGCCCCATCTCGTGGAAAAACGTTTCGGCATCGTCGGAAGTCAGGAGGGACGGTTCGTTCCCGATCGGCGCCGGGAAATTGCAGCAAACATACGTCAGGGGAAGTATTCGCTTCCCTGCTGCATCCTGACAGGCATCGCGATAGGTTCCACACCAAGCCCCTACGGTTTTCAGTCCCGGACGTGCGTACAAATCAATAAATAAAACGCCCAATTCGGTTTGGCCGTCATGGTCGATACAGACAAAGGTGCGAACATCCCGGTTGGGTTTCGGAAGGTCGGTACGTTCCTTGAAGGCAACGCCGTACAGTTGATTGGTTACCCAAAACAATCCGTTTACCACGTTTTCCGCCTGAAAATACGGGCGCAAGGCTTCTTCGGATAAATCGTATTTGGCCGCCTTTAATTTTTCGGCGAAATACCGCCAATCCGAACTGCTTAGAACACTACCCTTCCCTACCAGGGCTTGCATTCCGGCCAGTTCTTCCTTCGCTTTTTTCAAGCCGGGCGTCCAGATTTTATTCAGTAAAGCATACACATTTTTAGGATTCTTAGCCATTCGCCGTTCCAGGATATATTCGGCAAAATTGTTGTAACCCAATAATTTCGCTTTTTTATTGCGCAGCACAACAATGTTTTTCAGAATCTCCTTATTATCGTATTCGTTATTATTGTTACAACGGTTCAGATAGGCATTTAAGAGTTTATTCCTCCCTTCCTTATTATCGCTTGAAGCCAGGAAAGGCATGATGCTGGGATTATCTAATCCGAACACCCATTTACCGGTCAGTCCGGCTTTGCCGGCGCGGTCGGCCGCCGAGGCTATCTGGCCGGCGGAAAGACCGGCCAAGTCGTCCTCTTTGTCAATAACCAACTGATAAGAGCCGGTTTCGTTCAACACATTCTGTCCGAATTTATTTTCTAATCGGGATAACTCTTCGTTGATTTTTTTCAGTTCCGATGCCTGGTCTTCGGGAAGGTTAACGCCGCTGCGTACAAAATCCAGATACGTTTCGTGCAGCAGTCGCCGGTCCTCCGGAGTGAGATCGGCTACATTGGCCTGTTCTTTCACAGATTCCACTTTTCCGAACAAGCGTTTATCCATTAAGATTTTATCGCTGTGTTGCGTCAATAATGGAATGATTTCGCTTTCCAACGAGAGGATTTCCTCTGTACCGTTTGAACCGGATTCTGCAAAAAACACACCGGACACCTTATTTAATAACTGGCCGGAAGCATCCAAAGCCACAAGGACATTGTCGAACGAAGGCGTTTCCGGATTATTCACGATGGCTTCAATTTCAGCCGTTTGTTCTTCCATGCCTTTCAGGAAGGCATCGCGGTAGTTCGCTACCGTCATCCGGTCGAAAGGAGGAATTTCGTAAGCGTTTTCCCATTTCTCAAAAAAGGGATTCGCCGATTGTTTGTCTTTACATGCAGTCATACAAAACACTGTCAATACAATAATTACTGATAAATTAAACTTTTTCATACTTCTTTATATTTGAATATTTATTTCACGATTCCACTTCGTTGCATCAATGCTTCCGTAGTCGGTTTTTTTCCACGGAATTTCACGTACAAATCCATGGGGTTTTCCGTTCCACCTTTCGAGAGTAATTCGCGGAAAGCTTGAGCAATTTCCGGATTAAAAATGCCTTTTTCCTTCAACAGCGCAAAAGCGTCGGCATCCAGCACTTCCGCCCATTTGTAGGAATAGTAACCGGCGGCATAGCCTCCCGAGAAAATATGGTTGAAAGTCGGCGAAATCAGAGCGCCTTCCACCAAAGGCACCACAACCGTTGACCGGATAGCCTTGTGTTCAAAAGGAGTTATTTCACCTGTAAACGGCTCTGTAATGGTGTGATAAGCCATATCTAATAAACCAAAGCTTAACTGTCGTAAACAAGCATATCCGGCATTAAAATTCGCGGCATGGATAAGTTTTTGCACCCATTCCTGCGGTATTTTCTCACCGGTTTGGTAATGAACGGCAAAACTATCCAAATATTCTTTTTCCAGCAGGAAGTTTTCCATAAGCTGGGAAGGTAATTCTACAAAATCGCGATACACGCTGGTACCTGAAAGGCTGGGATAAGTCGTATTGGCCAACATGCCATGCAGCGCATGGCCAAACTCGTGCAAGAAGGTGGATACTTCGTAGAACGTCAGCAAAGCAGGTTGGGTATCCGTCGGTTGGGTGAAATTCATTACCAAGGAGATATGCGGACGAACCGGTTTTCCGTTGCGGACTTCCTGCGCTTGAAATTCCGTCATCCACGCGCCTGCCCGTTTCCCTTTCCTCGGAAAGAAATCGGTGTAAAGTACAGCCAGGTATTTGCCATCCCTGTCATACACTTCAAAGGCTTCCACCTCTTTATGGTAGACTTGTATGTTGGGATTTTTCTTGAAAGTAAGCCCGTATAAAGTTGTCGCTAAGCCGAATACTCCTTTTTTTACATGTTCCAGTTCAAAATAAGGACGGATCATTTCGTCGTTTATATCTAATTGGGCTTTTTGCAGTTGTTCGGAATAATAAGACCAGTCGTATGGCATTACTTCGATGTTTTTTCCTTCTTTCCCGATGGCAAAACCCTGAATTTGGCTATAATCTTCGCGAGCGGCCGGTCCGAATCCCGTTAGCAGTTCATCCAATAAAGCATATACGTTTTGGGAATGGGCAGCCATGCGTTTACGTAACACATAATCGGCATACGACGAATAGCCCATCAAGTTGGCAATGGCCAAACGGGTGTTGATGATGCCTATCATGTTTTCGAGATTGTCAAATTCCCCACCGATACACCGTGTATGGTATGCGAGATAAAGTTCTTTCCGCAAATCGCGATTGGAGGAATACTTCATAAATGCGCCATAACTGGGTTCAGATAAATCGAATATCCAACCTTCCTTGCCTTTTTCTTTGGCTTTGCGGGCAGCCGCATCGACGGCGTCTTGCGGCAAACCAGCCAACTCTTTTTCTTCTTTCAATAATAAAATATAAGCATTTGTCGCTTTCAAGGCATTCTGTCCGAATTGTAATGTATACATGCTTAATTGAGAGGATAATGTGCGGTATTTTTCTTTATCCTCCGCACTCAGTCCGGCGCCGCGATCCATAAAATCCTCGTACGTTTTTTGAAGCAGGCGTTGCTGTTCTTTCGTCAAAGAGTTGAGAGCGTTGTCTTTCTGGTATGCATGGTATACGGTTTTTACTCGTTGGAACAGGGCTTCGTTCAGGGTTATGTTGTTGGAATGTTTCGTTAGTTTAGGTTGAAGACGTTGGGCAATGGCCATCATCTCATCGGAACTCTCTGCCCCTGACAGATTAGAAAACACACTGCGAACTTTGTCGAGCCGTTCACCGGCGTATTCCAGGGCTTCGATGGTATTCGAGAACGCAGGATGGTCTTTGTTAGCAATAATTTTCCGGATTTCCCGGTCATGCAACCGCATTGCTTCCTCAAAAGCCGGTTCATACTGATTGACTCTGATTTCATTGAACGGAATCGTTCCGTGAAGTGTGTTGTAGTTACTTAAAAGCGGGTTCTTCGCTTGCATCATAGGCACTAAAAATAAAATAAATACGATGGATGAATGAATTCTCTTCATATCTGAATGTTATATGTATACAATATATTTCTTTTCACAAAAGAATGTGTTGAAATTCTACAAAATTAAACAATTTCAAAAGAATTATCGCTATATTTGCTCTGAAAAATTCCGGGAAGAATGAAAAGGATAATCATATCATTGATTTGTTGCATTTTATACCCAATTTCGGCGTTTTCACAAAACGTAGGTTTGGTATTGAGCGGCGGCGGAGCGAAAGGTGCCGTGCATATTGGGATCATCAAAGCATTGGAAGAGAATAGTATTCCGATTGACTATATTGCGGGAACATCTATTGGAGCTATTATCGGCAGTTTGTATGCCATGGGGTATTCTCCCGATGAAATGCTGCAATTATTTCTGTCGGAAAATTTTCATTACTGGCAAACCGGAAAAATCGAGGACAATTACCAGTTTTATTTCTGGAAAAATGCTGAAAATCCATCGTTTACGCGGTTGAATATCCCTTTGAACGATTCACTCAATATTAGGGAATCGCTGTTACCCAATAGTTTAGTTAATCCCGTACAAATGAATCAGGCATTCATGCAATTATATGCCCAAGCAAATACGCAATGCGACGAAGATTTCGACCGGCTGTTCGTCCCTTTCCTGTGTATCGCTTCGGATGTATATAACAAGCGACCATTCATCTTACGCAACGGTGATTTGGGCGATGCGGTTCGGGCTTCCATGACCTTTCCCTTGTTTTTCAAACCCATTGTTATAGATAGTGTTCCTTTGTGGGATGGTGGTATTTACGATAATTTTCCGGTACAGCCGATGAAAGAGGCCTGGCATCCCGATTTTATCATTGGCGCGGTGGTAGCCGGATCTAAAGCGAAAAAGCCGTCGGAAATAAGTGTTTACAACCAGATAGAAAATATGGTGATGCATAAAACGGAGTATCAGGTAGATCCTGCCGATGGCATCCGGCTGCAATTTGCAATCGAGGATGTCGGCTTACTGGATTTCGATAAGGCGCAAGCCCTGTGCGACCTGGGATACAACACAACCATAGAAATGATCGATTCCATCCAAGGAAGAATCGAACGGAGAATATCGCTCCAGGAAGTAACCAATCGCCGGAAAGCCTATAAAAACAAGCTACTTCCTTTAATTTTCAAAAGAGTTTATATTTCCGGAACGAACGCATCGCAGGAAGCCTACATTATCAGTCAGATACACCGGGACAATAACGGCATTTTTACCATCCATGATTTCAAACAAGCCTATTTTCAGTTACTAATGAATCCTAAAATCAAGGAGATTATACCCCATGCCGAATACAATTATGAAATACAAGCCTTTGACTTGTATCTGGATGTTAAAATCAAAGATGAAATAACGACCGCTTTCGGTGGAAATATTTCATCCATGAGCGCTAACCAGATCTATCTGGGAATCGGCTACCAGAGTTTGACCGAGTTATCGACAAGCTTTAACCTGGACGCTCAGTTAGGAAACGCATACAATGGCTTTACTATTTACGGAAAACTGGAAATCCCATCGCGTATCCCTTTGGATGTCCGTGCTATCTTCTCTTACGATACCCGGAAATTTTACGAGAGTGAAAAGCTGTTTATTGATACCGATCTGGCAACATTTACCGACCAACGTGAAACGTTTGGAAAACTGGGTATCGGATTACCGTTTTTAGTCAATGCAAAAACAGATTTAACGATTGGTTACGGACAGCTGGAAGACAAATATTATCAAACCCGATCGTATGTAGGAGAGGAATATGATCGCAGCCGATATGATTTGTTCAATATAGGCCTCTATTATCATAAAAATTCGTTGAATGCCAAACAGTATCCCATCAGTGGGCAGCAGCATAAAGTGTATGCTCAGTATATTTTGGGAGAAGAAAAATTTTTTCCGTCAAAAAGCAAGCAATTCTCAAAACAGTTTTCCCAATCGTATATTCAATTGCAAGCGCTTTTAAATAATTACTATCCGGTTAATTCCTGTTTCAATTTAGGGTATTTAATAGAAGGCATGGTATCCAGTAAAAATTTATGGAGTAATTATACCGCTTCCGTACTTCAAGCGCCGGGGTTTACTCCCACTCCACACAGTAAATTGATTCTCAATGAAGCTTTCCATGCCAATCAATACATCGCCGGCGGATTGATACCGATTCTTAAACTGAATTCCACCTTTCATTTTCGGGGCGATTTTTACGGATTTTTGCCTGTTTATCCAATCAAAAGGGACGAAAAGAACCAAGCATACTATGGGAAATTGTTCACCGGTCCGGCATATTGGGCGGAAGTCAGCCTCGTAGCGCAGTTATCGTTCATGAATGTCAGTTTATACGTCAATCATTACAGTTATCCGAAAAACAGTTGGAATTTCGGTTTGAATATCGGTTATCTGATTTTTGGCCCCAAATTCATTCCCTAAATTTTCCATGCAAAAAGTTGCACAATCCGAAAATAAGGTTTACCTTTGCAGGCGAAAAAATTGAAAAGGCTCCGTGGCTCAACTGAATAGAGCATCTGACTACGGATCAGAAGGTTGGGGGTTTGAATCCCTCCGGAGTCACAAACTGAAAATCAAGCGCTTACGAGGTAGTTCGTAAGCGCTTTTTTTATGAGGTTTGCACACAAGTTGAAATTTCTTTGGCAATTGGGTCGAATGGGGTCACCTGCAAATAATAACTGTATTACACATAACTATATTCATATCTTAATCTGTCTGCTTTTGAGATATAAACGCAGTTTATCCGGGTTGTCCGGCTCTTTTTCGATTTGTGCCTTGAGGTATTTTGCCTAAAAATGAGTTTTTCACATATCTCATTATTTTCCAACTATTTATTGGTTTGTGTGTCCTAAACAGATATTGATTATAAATTGATTTCATTTCTCAAAATCTACACGAAAAAGTTAAACTCAAAATTCCATTGTCATATCCGGGCAGGACAAGTGTCTGAACTTTTTTGTTTTTCTTACCAAACGTTTTTTGCAGGCAGGGATACGTCCAATAAACTATTTTAGTGGACAGGATACCGATTCCCGCTCCGGCAAC
>JAISYG010000074.1 GCA_031270075.1 Dysgonamonadaceae bacterium | reverse complement strand
GGCAAAGATAAGCCTTTTTTTTATATCTATCAAATTTCGGGCCAAATTCATTACCTTCACCTGTAAAAAAAACGTCATTCAAGGAATTTATCCTAAAAATTAATACTTTAAGCGCTTTTCAGTCAGTTTTTCGTTAATATCTGCAAAAGCGTTTTCGATCCGCTCGGTGTGATATTGTTCGTACATTGCGTTGATATAATCAATCAAGTCATGTTCTTGCCAGAGTTTCAGGATTTCATTTGCAGGCAGGGAAACTGTCACATTGTTCTTTATGCAGACAGTTCCTCTCTAATAAACTTACCAAGGACAAGGCATACCGGTGATCTCCTCAGTAATATTATTTTGATCAAATCATTTTAATATGGTATATTTTCGTATTTCATCGATACGGATTTTAATCCGTTTTTTAATTGCATAGCGCAATTTCAACTAACAAATGCAACTTTATTATTCAGAATTATCAAGTACAAAATTAGGATCTTTGTGTGCAATTTCCTTGCACACAAAGTCAAACATATTCCATTCGCCACAATGGACTATTTTTTTTGACTGCGTCACCCAAATCGGTGACGCAAAATTCATAATATGTTTATTTATAAGCCATTGAAAAACATATAATGGAAAAGTGTCGAAGTCAGGAAAATTGCTTGAAAACTTTATTCGCCACGAACGGAACAGATAGTTATTCCAACCTTCTTATTTCCGCATTTGCCCTGTTTTGCACCTTACTGAATGGGTAACGATTTTAAAAAAGTCGTTACACTCTTCTTCCCCAAATAAAACGCCTTCGCTTTTACCAATCCCACATCGCAAGCCACCGGCTCCGTCCATACGACAGACGTTTCCACCGGCTCGCTGCCGTCAACCGTATAACGGATTACTGCACCTGGGATAGCGGAATTGGCATACAATAAACCGTCTTTGATGATAATGCCGGGTTGTGATACCCTGAAATTTACATCTAATTTGGCCAGGCGAGGCAATTCTTTTTCGGCAATCTGAGCATTGTACACCCGTTTGGCTGTTTCGTATTTCCGTTCGTCGTAGGGATTCGACCATTCCGGTTGAATGTTCCAGGCACGTTCGATTAAGCCGAACAGTTTCGGGAAATAATTATATTCCACCTGCTCGAAACTGCGAATCGTTTCCGCCCATAACTGGCCTTGCAAACCTTTGATTTGTACGGACGCTCCTTTATCTAAGGGAACTTTTCCTTTGGAAACGGCGTTGATATCCAACGGTTCGCCGTTCAATCCGTTACGCACCGATTTGTAGATGTCGTAAGGTAATATGTCGAATGAATTGTATTCGTTCACGAAACCGCCCCAATGCAAACCCGGCTCGCTCTGATGCCGGCTATAAGACATATCCATATACAGATTGGTTACATTGCAAAGGATAACCGGATATCCGGCATTGGCCAATTTGTAAGGCAACTGATCGCCTTTCCATTCCGGCAAAGTATTCCAGCAATAGCTGAGAATATTACTGTTTGCAAATTTGGAATTGGGCGTGCCGCCGTGCATCGCTACTTCTTCCCAACCGGCCGGCTGAATATTGCGTTTAGACAGTATCGGTAAAACTTGTTCCAGAAAATAATCCTTCAGTTCCCGGATTTCCTTTATATTTTGGGCTTTCATAAAGTCGTGGCAAACGGCGGAGCCTTCCCATGCGCCTTTCGGTACTTCGTCGCCTCCGATATGGAAAACGGTTAATTTCAATCCGGCTTCGGCGTACATTTTGTCGATTTCATCGACTATTTTTTCTACAAAGCGATAGCTCGAAGGCAATGCTACGTTCATCACATTGTCGGTAAAATTCTGGGCGGAATTATATTTGGAAGTATCGGAAAAATCGGCCAAGAGGTATTCTTCCGCTTTTTGTTTATCCGTGTTGATGTATTTTTTGTAACGGACATTCATCGCTTTAATGGCTGCACGTGAATGTCCCGGTATATCCACTTCGGGAATCACACGGATATGCCTTTGATTGGCGTATTTCAAAACTTCGATAAAATCGCTCCGCGTATAATAGCCGTTGGCCAGCGTAGAGGTATCCGTCGCATCCCAGCCCCAGGCAAAAGCGGGATACAGACAGGTCGATTCGTCGTGTGTATGTCCGCGCCGGGAAGCGATGGCCGTCAGTTCTTCCAATCCGGGAATTTCGAGGCGCCAGGCTTCATCGTCGGTCAAATGCCAATGCAGTATATTGAGTTTGTACATCGCCAGGCAGTCGATTAGTTTCAATACATTTTCTTTTTCAGTAAAATTACGCGCTACATCCAGCATAATTCCGCGGTGATGCGTATCGGGATAATCCGTAATACGCACATTGGAAAGGGTTGCCGGAAGTTTGCCCACATTTCCCAAAACATTCAACAGGGTTTGGCAACCATTGAAAATACCGTGGGCGTAACTGCCGGTGATTTTCACCTGATTGTTTTGGATGTCCAGTTCGTATTGTTCATCGTTCGCCTCTTTCGTTGGAGAAGGATTCCCACAGATAAATTCGATGACGGTTTCGCCCGCGTCCGAAACGGTGCATCCGAAAAGTGATTGTAATTGCGCCTGCAACAGACCGGCTTCATTCGCAAAATCGGCATCATATTTCAGGCGGATGTTTTTTGTCAACACGGACGATCCTTCCTTTTTTTCTACCGTTTTGGGGGAAGGGAAAATTGCATATTCGTCCCATTCGACCGGTTCGCTGAAAAAGGCATTTTGTGCATACATGTAATTTCCATCGGGATAAGGTAATTCTGCCGTTCCCGGTCGCGTCCATTGAGAAGGATGCGTAAACGGCAGCACTTCGAGAGGAATATTCTGCGGCTGTTGTTCGATGCCGTTTTCATCCGTACAAACAATATACGCGCCTTGGGGAGCAGCCGATTCCTTAATAATTCCGCCCCTGCAACGCCAGGTAAAGTGAAGCGTTTCACCGGGAGCGATCGGTTTGTAATTCTGCACCGGATACATTTTGAAGTATGTTGAAGCAATCCGTTCTACTACCAAAACTGCGCTATCGTCCGGTAACGACGAAGAGGCGGAGATTTGATTGAAGTAGATAGTCCAGTTATTTTTTAACTCGGTTTTACCGGTGTTTTTGATGTAAAACGTTTGTTCGCATACACCGGGTTGGACGCCGTTTTCGCCCATTTCCCAAGTCAGGGATAAGGGGACGCCGGTTGGTTTACCTGTATTGCAGGCGGACAGCAGAGCCAGAAAGCACAGACTGATGATGAATTTTGTTTTCATTTTGTTTTGTATTTATTTGTAAAATTGATTCTTGTACGAACATTCTGTGGGAATGCTTCATTCCTTAATCGATTTAAAAATAGATTGCTCATCGTATTCTAAATCAAAGATCCATTATAATTTCTTTATCCCAATCCCCGGCAAATCATTCAAAGTAAGCATCCCGTTCACTACGGTAGTTCCTTTGTAAATATCGTTGCTAATCAATAGATTCCCATCCAAATCGGCAAAATCAACCGCCGGCGACAGTTGGGAAGCGGCCGAGATAGCGCAAGAAGTTTCCGTCATACAACCAATCATCACATCCATATTAGCGGCGCGGGCAACCGTCAGAATTTTCCACGCTTCGCGCATTCCGGTACATTTCATCAATTTAATATTGACTCCCGTAAATGCGCCTTTTAATCGCAATACATCCGGCAAGCGTTGAAACGATTCGTCGGCATAGATAGGCAGCGGACTACGTTCGGTAATCCATGCAATATCGTCCAATTTGTATTTCGACATGGGTTGCTCAATCATTACAATGCCTTTTTCCTTAAGCCAGTGAATCATATCCAAAGCGAAATGTTTGTCGGTCCAACCTTGGTTGGCATCCACGGCTAACGGCTTATCGGTTACCGAGCGGATAGCTTCAATCATTTCCTTATCGCCCGGACGGCCGAGTTTTACTTTTAATATATTGTATAAAGGCGCATCTTCCCGCGTTTTTTGTTGCACAACTTCCGGCGTATCAATTCCGATGGTAAAAGTGGTGGAAGGCGCTTTCGACGCATCTAATCCCCAAATCTTATACCAGGGCTGACCCAGCAGCTTTCCTATCAAATCGTGCAAGGCAATATCAATGGAAGCCTTGGCGGCTGTGTTATTTTCCGTAATCTTATCGACATAAGTCAGAATATCGTCCAATTCAAAGGGAGTGGAAAATTGTTCCAGATTCACTTTTTTCAGAAATTCGACGACCGAGGCCTGGGTTTCGCCCAAATACGGCGGCATTGAGGCTTCACCGTAACCGGTAACACCTTCATATTCAATTTCCGTTAATATAACCGGCGTGCTTGTTCGCGATGAATTGGCAATTGTAAATACATGCCTTAACTGCAAATCATAGGGGCGAAATGTGAGTTTCATCTTCCCTTTTCCGGAAGATAATTTACTCATAACTTTGCTTTGCGCTCCTACGGGAACCGGCAAAGCACCGGCCAATGCGGCCCATGTAACTGTTTTCAGAAAATTACGCCTAATCATGGATATTCTTTATTTTTGAATTTGATACATCGGATTTTCATCGAGCAACCAAATGCCTTCCGTGCCTACTGCACCAATAATGCGGGCAGCGCGAATCAATTCGACGGTATTGCCCTCGTCGTAGTGCGGTGCGGCAGGATCGAGGCTATTTACATGAACAAAACCGGCTTCGTGGACAAACTCCTTGTTTCCCATATAGATACCCACGTGCCGCACAGATTCTTTGCATTCCCCTTCCGCTTTTTTCCCAAAAAACAGCAAATCGCCGGGGAGAAGAAGATCGTAACCCTCGGAAATATCGACCGGAATACCGGTTTGAGCCTGTTGCGAAGCGTCGCGCCTCAACACAACGCCATGCTTCAGATAGACTGTTTTGGAAAATCCGCTACAATCCAATGCTTTGACCGATGTTCCGCCCCATGTATAAGGAATCCCTTTTAACAAAAGAGCCTGCCGGACAATGCTTTCTCCGGTTAATTGAATGGAGTTTTTCCAATCGTCGAAAAAATGACTTTGCGATTTCAGCACATACCCTTTGCGACCATCGGGATAAGAAACACTGTAAAAACGGCCGTTGTCGCCTTCCCATTTCAACAGATTGCCGAAAACAATATCTGAGGTGCGTTGTCCGTATTCATCGGGGGTTTCGTATGCAAAACCGTAATCGTCGGTAACGATTACTTTCCGGGAACGAATCCATTCATTCATCCTTTCTTTATTTACCCGCGTTATCGTACCCTTTTGCACCCAGGCCACATAGTTTTCCGGTGTTTTCACACGATACCAGCTTCGTTCGCCCTGTAAAACCTGCATCGGCATACCGAGCAGCAGTTGAGTTCCCATTTCGGCATCGTAATCCGGCCCCATGCGCAAATCGGCGACCGATACGTTTGCGATGGCATACACTTTGTCTTCCAAATCGAATTCGGAATATGCGGCTTTGTTTTCGTTCCGGTTGCACGACAGCAGAAGAAGCAAAAGCAAAGCGGGAAAGAAAGAAAATGGATGTGTTTTCATACAAATAAAATTAATAGACACAAAATTAATGAAAATCCGGTAATATGCAAGCCGGAAGCCGCCCGTTTTTTTGACAAACGACGGACTGTTTTTTTATTTTTTATTCCCCAAAAATACTTCCGTAACGGTGATATTCGTAAGCAATGCTCTGTTCTTTTAGATAATGCAATAACTCCAAACGTCCTTCAAGCAGCGGCCGGGCATCGGCAACGTATTTACCGAGTTCGGCTGCTTTCCGGTAAACGTCATCCGACAAGCCGATCGAACAGGCGCGTATGCGTTCATACCGGTGCATATCCAAGATAAATGCCGCTTCGTCCTGCATTTTCAGGGTGGTAGCCGGAAGGGAAGCCGCCGCTTTTTGGATATCCACCCAAAGACTGTTTTTTTCCGAAATGCTAACGGTCAACGGTGTATGTGCCGTATGCGCTGCCAGCAGCACCAGCAGCACATCTTCCAGTTGGTCCGTTTCCTGTACGCGGAAACCCACATTTTTCAACGGCAGATAACGGAAAATATTTTCCTCGCCATAAATACGGCTGACGTCTTCGGCTTTTGAAAATTCGTTTTCCCAAACTTCCTGATAGCTTTTTTTAGCAACAGCTACCCGGTTGCCGGACGAAACCGGTCTTTCGGTAAATTCCAAAAAGCACGATACATAATTCGGTCCGCCGGCTTTGATACCGCCGCCGAAAGCCGAACGTTTCATCCCGCCGAAGGGTTGACGTCGGACAATCGCACCCGTAATTCCACGGTTGATGTATAGATTGCCTGCTTCGATGCGGTTTCGCCACAATGCCTGTTCGTCTTCGTTCAGACTTTGTAAACCGGCCGTTAAACCGTATTCCGACGAATTGACACAGGCTATCCCTTCTTCTATATTATGGATGCAAACCACCGATAATAAAGGGGCGAACAGTTCGTTCCGGAAAGTATAGCTACCCGGTTTCACGCCCCATTTCACACAGGGTTTCAGGATATAACGTTTTTCATCGACAAATTCGGGCGCTACGAGCCACGATTCGCCTTCTTCCAAATGTTCGATGGCATATTTTAGTTTTTCATTATCATTCTCAATCATCGGACCTACGGTATTCATGGTATCCCAAACGCTGCCGGTGCGGATGCTGGTTACCGCATCTTTCAGTTTCGATTGGAAGGTTTTATCGTTGTAGGTTTTCTTATCTACCAGGAGCAGAGAGCAAGCCGAACATTTCTGTCCCGCATTGCCGAAAGCCGACGAAACCACGTTCAGTATCGCATGATCCTGATCGCCCTGTCCGGTAAGGATAATAGCGTTTTTTCCTCCCGTTTCGGCCGAGAGCGGTGTCCGCGGACTGTTGGACAGCAGGCGAAAAGCCGTATCGGTTCCACCGGTCAAGATAATATGCCGTATAAAAGGATGCGAAGTCAAAACATTCAGCGAGGAACGTTCGGCCGGACAAACCACTTGCAGGGCGTCTTTGGGCACACCGGCTTCCCAGAAACTTTGGGCGAATTTCCAGGCTACGGGCAATGCCACGGTAGCCGGTTTCAGAATCACCGTATTGCCGCTCGCCAAAGCCGCAGCTACGCCCCCTACGGGAATCGCCAGGGGGAAATTCCAGGGCGGAATCACCAAAACAATCCCTTTGGCCCGGCAGGAAACCGTTTCCAGATTATCAAAAACCTGCATAGATATAGGATAATAGCGGCAAAAGTCAATCGCTTCCGATACTTCGACATCACCTTCGGTAAAGGTTTTGCCTGTAACGGCAGCCATACAGCCAATCAGGTCGCCACGGTTGGCGCTCAACGTTTCGGCCACACGGTGCAAAATCCGGTTACGTTCCGGCAAAGCGGTTTTCCGCCAATGGGAAGCGTCTTGTTCCGCTATGCCAATTGCTTCTTTTACTTGCTCTAATGTAGCTAATCCCGCTTCACACACCACAACTTTGTCTTCGCGACTGCGATCGGTATAGGTTCTCTTATGATAAGTCGGCGCTTCTTTATCGCCGATTTGTACGGGAATCGTAAAATTGGAGGGATTTACCGTCGTTTCCCATTTTTTCAATACGTTTAACGCCCATTGCCGGTTTGGAGGCAAATCCAAATCCGTATCGGGTTCGTTGGCAAAAGTATCTATCTCTTTTACCGGAACGGGAGGTTGATTCCTGTCTTGCGTACGGAAAGGTTGGGTCGTGATTGTATCCTTCAGTTCGCAAGCTTGTATAAACTGATCTCTCAGGAAATTCCATTCCTTACTGTCTAATTGCAATCCGAAAGAATAACTGAGGAAATTCTCTTTTCCGGTATTTTCATCCAGGCGGCGCACCAGATACGATACCGCATTCAAGAAATATTGGGCTTTCACTACCGGAGTATATAAAATAATCTGTTTCCGCAATTTACGCATCACGCGCGGCAGGTTGTTCGCCATACCTTCCAGCATTTCAAAGGTTACATCTTCCTGCACCCCATTTTTTTCCGCCAGCAGGTGGGCATAGGCGATTGTAAAAAAATTGTGCGAGGCCACACCGATATTCAACACTTTCACATTGTCGGGTTGCAATGCCACATCCAAAAGATGGAGATAATTGGCATCGACTTCCGTTTTAGAGGGATAGATGGGATTGGGCCAGCCTTTCAGCGATGAAACGATGCTTTCCATTTGCAGATTCGCCCCTTTTACCAAACGCATTTTCAGGGGAGCGCCACCTTCGGCCACCCGTTTTTTTGCAAAAGCCAGCAGGCGTTGCTGTAAATCCGAAGCATCGGGCAGGTAGGCCTGCACCACAATTCCCGCCGTATACTGTTTGAATTCAGGATCGCTCATCACTTCCATAAACACATCCAGCGTCAATTCCGCATCTTTGTATTCCTCCATATCGAGGTTGACGAATTTCGCACGTGAAACACCTTGCGGGTCGGTATAAGGATATTTCATCGCTTGCCGGTAAACGGCAGCCAGCAATTCGCACAATTCTTTTTTGTTTTGTTCATAACTCAAAGAATGGATTTGTGCATAAATTCCCGACAGTTTAATGGAAATATAGTTGATATCGGGTTCTTTCAAGGCTTCCAGATAATGCAGGTAACGATAGTTGGCTTCTGCATCTCCCAAAACCACTTCGCCCAAGAGATTCACATTTTGTCCGATACGGCTTTCAAAGCGTTTTTTCAGGTGAGTAGTCAGTTTCGGTCTTTCTTCGGCGATAATAATTTTGGAAGTTTCATTTCTTAATTTTTGCTTGAAAATCGGCATAGCAATTGAAGGAAACCAATAACCGCCCATCAGATAGAGTCGTAACAAAATGCGGTCGGCCGGACTGAAAAAGTCGGGAATACCGTATTTCCGGATAATTTGCCGCACCCGCTTATTCAGTTTGCGATCGTCGCGGATTTGCGAAGATTCATCCAGCATACGCGACAGAAATGTTTTATATTCGGCTGTTTGTATGAGGGAAGCGTATTTTTTCTGTTCTTTTTTTTCTTCCCTTGAGAGTTCCTGATCGGCTTGCGTTAAAAATTGACTTGCCCATTCAATCACTTCGTGTGTGTTAATCTGTACCATTTTTTAATTAGATTTATTTGTTTTTATTGGTTGCAAAGGTAATGCTTTTTGGCAAAATATGCATACAATTACACAGAAATGATTATCAATGCAATATGGCAACCAGAAGCGCCTTAACAGGTGCGAGATAGCTTCCGTCGGCTATGAATTTTTCTCTTTCAATTAATTGATAAAATCGACCGACAAGCCCAGTTTCAATATCGTCGGATTCACCGGATAGTGCGGCAAGGAAAAATAGTTGGTGGGGGATATAAAGCGTGCACCGGCATTATAATATTCGACAAAGAACCGCGTCTGCTTCAGATGGCAATTCACAAAGGCGCTTACCAACGGATAATGACCGACTTGCAGTTCGTCCTGTAATTTGAATTGCTGGATGGCCGGTTCGTACGAGGGTGCGTAATATTTCGTCCAGTAATGTGCATTGGCACCCAACTGGATGGTTAAAACGGTAATCGGAAACTGGATGTATACACTCGAACAGGCGGCAAGGTCGGGCAAGGGAATGATTTCCGGTTTTCCGGACTTTTGATAGACGATTTGATTATCCCAATGCAGGGCTTTCCATTGGAAATTCTGATCTAAGCGGGCGGCCATCACCTGAACACTGCCGTTGTACTGGGCGGGCAATCCCGTTTTATCGAAATAAATATAATTGCTTACGTTCTCGATGCCCAGGCTGAAACGGGTTTGGGTATGCGGAATGTTGATAGCGCCGCCCACATACAATCGCCGCACTTTGCCGAAATCGTTATCCCACCAGAAGTAGCGACTCCGGTAATGTTTTTCGTACCAGGTCGGTTCCAGGTTTTTAATGGAAGCATTCGCCTGAATGGAAGCCGTATCGCCCCAAACCGGAATCCGGGTTTCGACGGTTCCCGACAGATTCAGATCGCCCAGGTTTTCGCCCAAAACGCCAAAGCTGCCCTGCGCATGGTATCGCAGTATTTTCCCGCCTCGTTTGGCTAATTCGCCGCCCAGAAAGGTGGCATTGAGCGTTTTTTCTTCATCAATCAGGGGGTCGGCTGTCATCATCGTAAACGAGCGGATATCGTGCGTCAGGAAAGCCGTCAGATCGAATTTCGCCCAATGACTGAAGCCTTCTCGAAGCGATAAGGCGAATGTATTGCTCAACGACCACCAGGAAGTCGAATCCCGTACGCCACCCCTCCGGTCGGCAAAGAAATCGGTGTTACCGGCATAATACTGCGCTACCGAGGAGGAATCGTTGGTATAAAAAGACTTTTGATTGTTCCTGTAATCGAACGTGTAAATGACGCTCGACACCGGAATAAACCGGGTAAGGGTATCGCCCTCTTCGTTTACCAATTCGGTTTTGCGTTCAAAACCCAGGTTGTAATGGTAATTCAGCCAGGCGCGATTGCCCCGGAGGCGGTTCCATGTTGAATTTTGACTGCCTACTCCCAGATGGGTTGGAATATCGCGGGTAGTGGTATTTGAACCTTGACTGGTGGGATGGGAAATATCGTTGTCATTGACGACGCCCCCGTTTTCGGCATTGGTATAATCGGCCGGATTGATATACAGATGCACCCGGTGGCGGTCGGAAAGATAACTTCCGAAAAGCACCCATTCCAGATGTTTGGCCGATTGCGACTGGTAGTATCCGCGGGCATAGAGATAATCCAGGTCTATTCCCAGATTCAGTTTTTTGCCGATATTGGTTGTTAACAGTGCCCGGAGCCGTTCTTCCATCAACTGGCGGCTTCCCGCACGCTGGTAAGCCACATTGGAGTGGGGAATTTTTGTATTGATAAAATTGAATGTCCCCGGCGACTTCATATAGGCGTAGAAACCGTCGTTGAACATGAATTGGGAACGGTCGGCGCGCTCGAAAAACACGCGCGATTCCATGGGTAATCCCAGGTTCCCCAGATAGGCTACCGCTACGCCGGCTCCTTCCGCATGGGTGCGATGGAAATAATCCGTCAGGAAGGTATCGGGATGAGCGGGAACCATTTCACCCGTTCGCTCGGTCAGTTGCCAATAGTTGATTTTCCGGGTTGTATCGATGGCGGCGGCCGGCGCTTCCAGGTGCGTGAAATCCCGGATCCGAGCGGTAGAATCGGTATCCGCAACCTCGGTATCCGCAACCGGCGCCTGAATAGAATCGGTTAAAACGGGAAGTACAGGAACCGAATCCTGCACAGATATTTCCTGGGAATACGTAATGACTGCCAAACAGAAAACGAAAAGCGTGAGCATCCATCGTTTCCTGTTTTCAAAGGGTTGGCGGGGCCGACCTGCTACTCCATTACTTATCCGTTGGGTCATTCTATTTCTTTTATTAATTCCATTCCCCGCAAAATGGCCTGTTCGTTCATCGGTAAGAGTTTGTGATGACGTTCGGGAAGCGACTTTTTCAATCCGGCCATCACGTTTTCCATACTGACCATCGGCGCTAATTTCAATACCCCGCCCAATACGATCATGTTGAAGGCTTTTACATTGCCTTCGCGGTTCGCCGTATTCATGGCGTCGATTTCAAATACGCGGATATCTTTCCGGGTGGGTTTCCGGGTAATGCCGTAAGGATCATAAATAAGGATGCCGCCCGGTTTGACCGCCTTCTCAAACTTTTCCAGCGAGGGCTGGTTCAATATCACAGCAATATCGTATTCGTTGAGTACCGGCGACGAAATGCGCTCGTCGCTCAGAATAACCGTTACATTGGCTGTTCCTCCGCGCTGTTCGGGGCCATACGATGGGAACCAGGTAATTTCTTTGCCTTCCATCAACCCGGAATAGGCCAGAATTTTACCCATACTTAACACGCCCTGTCCGCCAAAGCCGGCTATAATTAATTCGTACTGCATATTACTTGTCTTTTAAAGTACCCAGAGGATACAGGGGAAACATATTTTCTACCATCCACTGATTGGCCTGTTCGGGCGTCATTTTCCAGCCGGAAGCGCAGGTCGATACAAATTCCACGACCGAAGATCCTTTGCCTGCCATGGCGTTTTCAAAGGCTTTCCGAAGGGCCTTTTTCCCTCTCCGGATGGCGGCGGCCGTGTGAACCGCTTCGCGTGTAATCAGGCAAGTCCCTTCCAATTGCGCCAACAAATCGCTTATTTTAAGCGGATAACCATTCAGACTGACATTCCGTCCGTAGGGACAGGTAGCGGTTTTCATACCGTCTAAGGTGGTAGGCGCCATTTGGCCTCCCGTCATGCCATAGATGGCGTTGTTGATAAACACAATCACCACATTTTCCCCGCGGTTGCAGGCATGGATGGTTTCCGCCGTACCGATGGCGGCCAAATCGCCGTCGCCCTGATAAGTAAAAACCATTTTACCGGGATTCAGGCGTTTAACGGCGGTAGCGATGGCCGGCGCCCGTCCGTGAGCCGCTTCTATCCAGTCGATGTCCAGATAGTTGTAGGCGAATACGGCGCAACCCACCGGTGCGATGCCAATGGTTTGTTCCGCCAAACCCATTTCGTCAATCACTTCGGCTATCAGTTTGTGTACCACGCCGTGACTGCATCCGGGGCAGTAGTGCATCGGATGGTCGTTCATCAAACGGGGCTTTTGATAGACTACATTTTCGGGACTTATTATTTCTTGCATATTCATGAGATTCGTTCATTAATGTTTCCAATTGCTGCACCATTCAGGAGATTGAACCGGGCCGATGGCTTCACTTTTGCGGGGTTAAACCTGCAAGGACAGTAATGCTTCCAGGACTTCCTGCGGCGTGGGCACGATACCGCCCAAACGGCCGTAATACGCTACGGGAACCTTACATTCCACCGCCAGCTTAACGTCTTCGACCATCTGGCCGGCATTGAGTTCGACTACCAGAATACCCTTCACTTTCTCTTTGCAGGCGTTCAGTGCTTTTGTCGGGAAAGGCCACAGCGTGATGGGACGGAAAAGACCCGCTTTGATGCCCTGCTTCCGCGCCAACTCCACCACTTTCTGGCTGATGCGGGCGGCGGAACCAAAGGCGACAATCAGATAGTCGGCATCGGCGCATTTGAATGTTTCGTAACGCACTTCGCTTGCTTCAATCGTTTTGTATTTGGCCTGGAAACGGATATTGTTTTGTTCCATAATGGCGGAATCCAGTTCCAGCGAAGTAATCACGTTCGGCTTGCGGGAGGCCGGTTTGCCCAGAGCTGCCCAAGGCTGTTCGCGGCGAATATCGTCTTCTGTGCGGCGGGGACGCTGTTCGGGCAAAACGACCTTTTCCATCATTTGTCCGATGACGCCGTCGGTAAGAATCATGGCGGGATTGTTGTATTTGAACGACAAGTCGAATCCCAATGCAACATGATCGGCCATTTCCTGTACGGAGGCCGGAGCTAAGGTTATCAGGCGGTAATCGCCGTGTCCTCCGCCTTTTACGGTCTGAAAATAATCGGCCTGGCTGGGCTGGATGGTTCCCAATCCCGGGCCGCCGCGCATCACGTTGACAATCAGTCCCGGCAATTCGGCGCCGGCCATATAGGAAATCCCTTCCTGTTTTAAACTGATGCCCGGACTCGACGAGGAAGTCATCACCCGCTTGCCACATGCAGCGCCGCCATAGACCATATTGATGGCCGCCACTTCGCTCTCGGCCTGCAAAACGACCATGCCGGTGGTTTCCCACGGCTGTTCTTCCATCAGGGTTTCCATAATTTCCGATTGAGGCGTAATCGGATAACCGAAATAGCCGTCGGCGCCATAGCGGATAGCCGCATGGGCGATGGCTTCGTTGCCTTTCAACAGTTTTATTTCGTTTGCCATGTTCAATGAATGTTACGATTCCATTTTTTTCTTATAGACGGTAATGCACCCGTCGGGACACACATAGCCGCAATTGGCGCAGCCGATGCATCCGTCGGGACAAATGATTTGCGCGTAATTATACCCTTTTGTATTGACTTCTTTGCCCAAAGCCAATATATCCGACGGACAGGCTACGACGCAAAGATTACAACCCTTACACCGTCCTGTGTCAACGATTACTGTTCCCCGTATTTTTGCCATATTATTTTTCCGGATATTCGCTATGTAGTTTATCTAATTCTTTCCTTAATTCACCCTCTTTATCCTGTGTTTGCCGGATGCCTTCTTCCAGCGTCGCAATGGCCTTTTTCTGTTCGCCCAAATGAACCTCGAACCGGCTTTTGTACAAATACAACGTATCCATCCCCGGCACCATCCGCAAAGCGATATTAATGTAATCCAAGGCCTCTTTCCAGTAATTCAATTCGGAGTAAATATTGGCCGCCAGAATATACACTATGTAACTATCGGGATACAAATATATATAATCTTTGGCTTTTTCCAAAGCTTTTAGCAAGTTTTCGTTCTTCTCATAGGCGGCAATCAGGCCTAAATAGTTACTTTGTGTTTTCATCCCCAGCGATTCGGCAAATTCAAAAGCGTCGATGGCTTTTTCGATTTCTTCCAGGCCGAAATACACGATTCCCAGGCGATGCCATGTTTCGCCAGTCATCGGATCGACCTGTTCGATTTGAGCGGCCATCTCCAACGCTTGTTTTTTCGTACCTGTCGACAGATAAGCCTCCAACTGCAACCAGTAAAAATCCAGATGGGCGCCTAACAGTTGAATCGCTTCCCGTACCACATCGAGGGAAGCGCTGTACAAGTCCACCTCCTGCAAGGATTCTGCCATGACCTGATAGATAAAAGACAGTTGTTCGGCGTTTTTCTCGTATTTGCACTTGATTTTCCGGAAGAAAAGGAAAGCGTACTCTTCCATTCCGAGGTGGAGCAATGCCGTCAGTTTATGTCCATCGACCCAAGCCTCCGGCATATCCGGATATCGTTCGGCCATGGCCAGTAAATCGTTCCACAATTCAAAATCATTCAACAGCAAGAGAATATCGTATATCAAATCTTCATCATCCGGATGAAACTTCAGGGCGTATCCGATGGTTTGCTTGGCTTTTTTTACTTCCCCTTCGCCCAGGTAGATTTCGATAATATCGGCCAATTCTTCTTCTTCCAAAAAACGGAGGTTTTTAGTGGTAGACAACGCTTCATCCCATTCGTAAAAATAATCGGGATAAGGCTCTTTCGGGAAGTCGCCGTCATCAAAATCTTCAAAATCAAAATTCTCGAAATCCAGCATGGATATTATTTGTTTTTTGAATCTTTTAGTGATACAGTGCGATTAAAAATCAGTTTGTCCGTCGTCGAATCGGGGTCTACATTAAAGTAGCCGGTACGTTGAAACTGGAAATATTCCAACGGTTTCGCTTGCAACAGTTCCTGTTCGACGCGGGCACCGGTTTTTACAATCAATGAATCCGGATTCAGCCATTCGCGAAAATCCCTGTCTTTTTCTTCCGCCGGGTTTTCGATGCTGAAAAGACGGTCGTAGAGGCGCACCTCCGCCGGGATACTGTGCCCGACCGAAACCCAGTGCAAGGTACCTTTCACTTTGCGGTTGCTTTCCGGCATTCCGCTTCGGGTTTGCGGGTCGTATTCGGCATAAATTTCCTCGATGCGATCCTCCGCGTCTTTTTTGCAACCGATACACCGTACAATATAGGCATTTTTCAGCCGCACTTCCTGTCCGGGCGTCATGCGGAAAAACTTCTTCGGGGCTTCTTCCATAAAATCTTCCCGTTCGATATAGAGTTCGCGACTGAAAGCGATTTCGTGGCTACCCATCGTTTCGTCTTCCGGATTATTGATGGCTTCCATTTTTTCCGTTTGACCTTCGGGATAGTTGGTGATAATCAGTTTCACCGGATCGATAACAGCCGAAACCCGTTTGGCCCGGAGATTCAACTCTTCGCGAACGGCATGTTCCAGCAAAGCCACATCAATCAGGGCTTCAAATTTGGTATAACCGATTTTATCAATAAATTTCCGGATCGATTCCGGCGTATAGCCGCGGCGGCGCAAACCGGAAAGGGTCGGCATACGCGGGTCATCCCAACCGTTCACCAATCCGTCCCGCACCAGTTGCAGGAGTTTGCGTTTGCTCATCATTGTATAGGTAAGATTCAGGCGGTTAAATTCGTATTGTTTCGGACGGTAATCGCCGTCTTCGGGATGGAAGGTTTTGAGTTCGTCGATAAATCGGTCGTAGAGCGGGCGGTGCACCACAAACTCCAGGGTACAAATCGAATGGGTTACCCGCTCGAAATAGTCGCTTTGTCCGTGGGCGAAATCGTACATCGGATAGGCTTTCCACTGCGTGCCCGTCCGGTGATGCGGATGATGGATTACCCGGTAAATCACCGGGTCGCGGAAGTGCATATTCGGGCTGGCCATATCAATTTTCGCCCGCAGTACCATGGCGCCTTCCGGTATTTCTCCGGTATTCATCTTTTTGAATAAGGTGAGATTTTCTTCCCTGGGGCGGTCGCGGTAAGGCGAATGGATTCCCGGCTGGGTAGGCGTTCCTTTCTGCTGCGCGATGGTTTCGGACGACTGTTCGTCGATATAAGCTTGGCCCGTTTCTATCAGTTGAACAGCAAAATCCCAGAGTTGCCGGAAATAATCGGAAGCATAATACACATTTTCCCAATCGAAACCCAACCAGCGGATATCTTCCATAATGGAATCGACATATTCCACCTCTTCCTTGGTCGGATTGGTATCATCGAAACGGAGGTTGCAAACGCCCCCGTATTGTTGGGCAATGCCGAAATCCATGCAGATGGCTTTGGCGTGGCCGATATGAAGGTAGCCGTTCGGCTCCGGTGGGAAACGGGTCTGAATCCGTCCGCCGTTTTTCCCGTCGGCCAAATCTTTTTCCACAATCGCTTCAATGAAATTGAGGCTTTTTTTGTTTTCTTCGCTTGCGATATTTTCTACTGACGACATAATGATGGGGTTTGCCAAATTAAGTTGCAAAATTACATAATTTATTTGGATAAATAAAAAATGCGTTTCCTCATAGCCCTCGTCAGAGAGCAAACCCGGTTTTCAAAAGTTATAGCCAGGGACAGTCGGTTCTTTTTCCTGCCCGTCCGAATGAAAAATGGCCTGCCGAATCACGGGTCAACCGTTACCCTTTTGTATGGCGCATGTCGGTTGAAAAGAACAAGGCCCGTGAATACCTCCTATCTCCTGTTGGATTTTGCCCTCTTTGCCGTTGCCTTCAACCGGGAAAAATGGTACAGAAAGCGAAAAACAAGTTGCCTTTTACCGGTTTTATCCGGCTTTGTCTTCGACAGGATTACAAATCGGAGCAAATTAAGATCTCTCCACAAAAATACCTACCGTCTGCGGCTTGAAAATAAAAAGAAAGCTGCCTCGTTTTGAAACAGCTCCTCCCTGTCCATCCCTTCCTCTTGTTCCTGTGGCGGAAACCAATCCCCCACAGGATGGCCGACCTGTTTTTTTCAAAATCCAACCGCCACAGGCGGTGTCCGGATTGCGGACGACCGGCGCATCCACTACCCCGGAGAAATCCGGAATGAATCAACTAATCGAATGGTCGGAAACAAACTCCTCCCTATGGATATGGGTATGGGAGGACACACCTCACCGCGAAGCCGCTGCTCCGATAGAAGGGGTACACGGCCGCAACATTGCTGGACACGATCAGGTACCTACTGTGAAGATCTCCGCTCTGAACCGTTTCGCTAGCCGTCGTCCAGTAGAACCCGTTACCGCCGAAGTAGTGGAGCTGACCATTAAGATTGTATCGGCGGTCCCCTGAAGCAGGGAAGAACACCGATCGGTTACTATCCTGGTTGTAGAAAAGACGCCCGATACATGCCACGTCTTTTGTTAGGATGGATACGGCAGTGTTGGCACTGCCGTTTGTTCCGTATGCCAAGTGCGTGTGGCTCCGCCGGTCGAAGAACCCGTCGGCATAGAAACCCCATACCGAACCTATGACGGATATTGTCTGGCCACTCTGCGGAACCTCCCACAGGCTCTGCCGCATCTCGCTATCTGCGATAGCACCGGATGACTCCGTACTCGTGCTGCCGTCGTTCGGACGCCGGAAGTTAACGGGTGTGCCGGTGGTAAGTGAATAGCTTTGCGGGCAGGTTTCATACGAGGAACTCAAGATATCCCAATAGGCGGGCGAGGTACTTACGTCCCATTGAGACAGAGTGCCGACCGGTTTCACGGGATGGTAGGCGTACCGGCGGTAAGTTCCGTTCACCCACTGGAAGAACGCCCCCGCCTGCGTAGGATAAGCAGTGAAGACACCCCCGTAGACTGCTACCGGGCTGTATTGAATAGCATCCGTCAAATCGGGAGCCGTCAGGTTGTACGGCGAGAACCTCACCGCGGATGTTCTCGGTGTGGAACCGCTGTAGGGGTAGTTCTCCGATGGGCTCCACACGTAGTCCGGGTCTTCCCCCTGACGCAGGAACAGCGTGAACGTATTGGTGGGCGTGCCGTAGGTAACCACCACGAGGGCGTAACGAGCAGGATAGTCGTCGGTGGCCGTGTAGTGGTTTTTCAATCCGATACGGAAGGCTATCGTGCCACCGCTTGCGACCGTGCCGCTCACCTTTTGCAAGGCGGTGGCGGGCACTTTATATGCGTCGTCATTGGCGGCGACGTTCATGTCGGCGGGGGTTTCCCCGGAGGCCCACGTGATGCCCTGGTCGGAGGAGTTGTTGGTGTCGAGAACGATGTCACTCAATCCGTTCCACCGCCCGTCGACCCATGCCACCTGCGCCGACCACGCGCCGAGGTTGCCGGCATCTGTACCCACAGGAATGCGTATCAGCCGCTCGCCCTTCTGCGAAGCCTTCCAGAACGCACCTACATAGGTGGTGGTGTTCGTCGGGGGAGTGCCGCCGCCGGGGGGAATCACCGGCACGGCTCC
>JAISYG010000070.1 GCA_031270075.1 Dysgonamonadaceae bacterium | reverse complement strand
GACACCGTCCCGGTATCCATACAGGGAATAAGTGCGCAGGATTGGGAAGACGGCGGCACAGTAGGCGCAGTCGACGCCGAACTCGGCGACCTCTGGTTACCCCTTGATTAGTGATTAATGATTAATGATTAATGATTAATTTTTTAATTTAAATAGATGAAAACAAGTAAACAAACTGTATTTTATGTGAGCATCCTGCTCGTGAGCCTGAGTTTGGTTGTAGGCTCGTGCGAAAAAGAATGGCCGGAAGCAGGCGAAACAATCCCCGTCCGTTTCCTGTTGCAACAGGCGCCTTCCGGCGAAGGGGAATCGCTAACGCGCAGTTCGGCCTCCGGGACAGGGGAAGAAGCGTCGTCGGTAGTGCCGTTGGGCGATAATTTGTATCTTCATGCATCGCTGGAAGTAGCGCCACCGGAACCGACCCGCGATGCGCTGACTTTTAACAGTGGCGCACAAATTATTGTAGCGGCCTATGAAGGCGGCAATACGGTCGCTACGGCCAGCGCCGTCTACGAGGTAAACGGCAGCGCTTTTACTCCCTACAATTCCGGTCCCGAATTATCGGTTACATCCGGACAAGTGTATCGATTTGTGGCCTATTCTTACAACAGTTCATCCCCATTGACACACAGCACCGAAACGGTTTCGTTATCGCCCGCCACCGCCACCGACGGCAATTTCCTGTGGGGTACGACCACTGCAAGCGTATCATCGGGCAGCAGTACGGTAAGTATTACGATGAAGCGCCGGTTGTCGAGAGCAAGCGTAAGGGTTACAACCCCGTCTTCTTCCTATCCCATCACTGCTATTAGTGGTATAACAATCGGTCCCGGTTACAGCGTGGATATGCAATTAAGCGACGGCAGTTTTACCTCGACGGCAAGTACGATTCCCCAGCCGGTTTCCAACTATACAGGGCTTACTACGAATACGGTTAACACCGATCCGCGTATAGTCTGTACCAACGGGTCGTCGAGCACCACTGTAACGATAGGGTCGATAACAGTCGGCAGTGGAGCCGGCATAACATACACCGATCTTACGGCAGTCTTCAATAAACAGTTGGAACCCAATAAATCATATATACTTCGGGTGGACATAAGGAAAGGGATTGCCTGGGCGGGATCGAATATCTACTGGGTTGAAACCGAATCGGCTACAGGTGCCGGCCATTTGACCTTTTCGCCGTTCGGCGACCGGAGTAAGGAGATGTACCAGGGAGTGTTCTTCAAATGGGGTTCGCTGGTCGGGGTATCGCCTACGCAGTACAGCCCCGGAGTCAGTGATGCCTTCGATGTTAACGATACGATTTATGTGCCTAATCATCATGCCGCTAAACCAGCCATTAGCTGGGTCAGGACAACACCTGCCGCTGCCGTTACCGACAATAGGTGGACGAACCCTACTGGTCATCCTTCATACTACTGGCAGGGCATTCCTTATGTTGATGTGAATTATCCATCAAGTCCAAATACGGATTATACCGACGACTACCTCACGAGGGTCTACGATCTCGGGACTGGTGATGAATCGGGCGGTCATGATCCCGTTGCATATAAGGGCGATATCTGCAAATACCTTAGCGGTCAGCCTCACACGCCTGCCGGCACCTGGCGGATGCCGACGGTCGCTGAGCTTCGGTCTGCTTCAGAACAATGGACGACGACCAACCCTACCGGCGCTTATTGGCGCCGGGTTCCCTATCAAAGTACTAGCGGTTGGGTTACAGTACCAAATGTTACAACGAATGCTGTTCAGCGCGGTCATCCGGATGGCAGTTATAATGCTTGGACACACGGTGCATCGTACTGCGGCGTTGTTGTTTTTCCCGCTTCGGGGTACCGCGAAAATAATTTTGGTTATGTGCACAACATAGGCGCTACCGCCTCCTACTGGAGCAGTACGATAGGTGATTTGATTAGCGGGCGCAGTATGCAATTCCTCACTTCATTGTTCGACACGGAAAGTATGCCCCATCGGCCCCACGGGTTCCCCGTCCGTTGTGTCCTCCAAGAATAAAACGGCACTTGTTTCCGTTCATTGGATTGATTGGATATAGCGGGCGTCCGGTCATTGAGGAGGGCGTCCTTCCTTTGTACAAAGAGGGTGTGTTTTGAGTGGCTGCTGCATCACAAGACTTACCGGTTGCGGAAGTTCCGGATGGAATAAGATGCCGCATCTCTCTACCACCGAGATGCGGCATCTTATTTCTTAATCTTATTCGTGATGGTTTCCTGCTTCGTGGCTCAAAACCACATCCACTGCGATGTACGATTCATTGCCGGCGACGTCGGTGCAGTAAACCATCAGATGATAATCGCCCGGCGTTGCATTCTCCGGAATCTTTATCTCATGATGATGAATAGGTGCATTCCGGCCGGAAATCGGCCACGACTGATTAAACTCAAAATCAACAGTCTCATCGCTGGAGCGCGTATGCGTATGTCCGTCGAAATCCGGATGAATATCGACCTTGTACGACGCAAGCGCCTCATCGTCGGAAAATTCCGCCTCGAAATGGATACCGTTGCTGTTGCCGATTTGCAGAACATCGTCTTCGGCTGGCTCTATCAGATTGATTACGGGACGCGTAGTGTCGCTGTCTTCCTTGCAACCGTTCAGTACGATTGCAAACATTGCTACAAAGTATATTGAAAAAAATATTTTACGTTTCATTGTAATAAAAATTTAACTGTTTAATTCTTAATTCTTAATTTTTAATTCTTAATTTTTAATTCTTAATTTCTTAACTCAAAAGGTATTTTAATGGACAATTGAATATCTCGCCCGGGTTCGGGAATTTCCACCCTGCGATAAAAACTCAAATGATTGAAATAAGCGGTATTCAACAGATTATGGGCCGATAACCGGACGTCGGCATACGGCAAATGCACCGAAGCCGAAAGATGAACCAGATTGGCTCCGCGCGTCCGCTCTTCGTTGCGGGCAATGCGGTTTTGAGTGGCAACAGTCTGCATTTCAGCGACTAATTGCAAGCCCTTCAGCGGATTGAAAACAAGAGCGTTACGCATGGAAGCCGGCGGCGAGAAAGCCATCGGCGTATGTTCGTCTACATTGTGGGTATATACATATTCGCCTGATAACCGGTAAGTAAGACAACGCAAAAGCGCAAGGCTCAACTCCGCTTCCGAACCTGCAAAAACAGCCTCCGCGCCCGAATAGCGATAAACCTGTCCCGCATGTGGCAAAACAGACCACTCGCCCGTAGGACGAAGATAGATGTAATTCTCAAACCAACTGAAAAACGGACTGCATGTCAGCCGAATACCTTCGCGTTCAAAAATGAAACCGGCGTCAAGTTGCCAACCGTGTTCGGAACGGAGCGAGCCGTCGCCCTGCTCATGCCGGAATGCGCCGTGATGCACCCCATTGGATGCTAATTCATTGGCTCCGGGCAAGCGGAAACTGCGGCCGATATTCGCCTTCATCACATAAAAATCCGACATTCGCAGAACAACGCCCAGCGAGCCTGAAACATCACCGAATCTCCGGTCGATAGGATAACTCCGCCATTTATTTGCCTCGACAACAGGCTCGGGATAATTCCGTTCACGCAGGTATTTTTCAAGGTAAATATCCTGATAGCCGGAAATATTCATCGTACCGAAATCGTAACGCACGCCCCCGCTGACGGTCAGTTGATGGTTGGGACGAAAAACACTCAACCACAACCCGCCGGTAGTAAACCGCTTGTATTCGGGCAACAGAAACGAATAACCCGCTATGCTGTTGCGCTGATACTGAACGTCCCAGCCGGCGGTATGCTTCCAAAACTCGCCGGAAGACCATTCCACCCGTAGGGCGGAACTCGCGGTCGACAACGAAAAGGCAAGCTCCTTGTCGGGGTCTTTCGCCGGAAGGGGCTGAGTGGCGTAATGCGTGTGGAACAGACTCCATTCCTCACGGTGATTCTGCTGAAACCCCAAATCCCAGCGAATGACCCTATCGTCGCTCGTCAACTGCTGACTGGTAGTTGCCTTCAAATGATTGACCTTGCTGAACGGCATGTCGATATTCCGGCTGTCGCCATCGTCCTGAAGCCGCGAAACGTCGGGTACGCCGTGCGCTCCCGGAAAGAAACCGACCTTCTGAAACGCATTGCTGACGGCATAACCGGCATGATAACCGCTTTGTTGATACTCGGCCAACAGCGATGCGTCGCGCTCAAAACCCGCCGTATTCTTCAGCTTCCGGCCATCAATCGGCATCTGTTGCGTCAGATACACAACCGTATCGGCCGGTATCCGGTAATCGCCGAAATGCTGTTCGGAAAAGCGCGTTTTGACGTGCCAGGCGTTTCGCTTCACTCCCAGCATAAGCGAGCCTCCGAGCGTTTCGTTGACCGACTTTCCGAGCAACGCAACCTCGCCGTACCACTGATTTTGCAGCGGAGCAGGCAAAGGCAAAATTTCTATCACGCCACCCATCGCATCACTGCCGTAAAGCAACGATGAAGGGCCTTTTCGTACCACCACGCGCTCCACATTGAAAGCGTCGATCTCAAGCCCATGGTCGGCGCCCCACTGTTGCCCTTCCTGTTTCACGCCATTCTCGGCAACCACAATGCGGTTGAAACCCAAGCCGCGAATCATCGGTTTCGCAAAGCCCGCGCCTATATCCATTGAGCGGATTCCCGCCATGTGACCTAATGTTTGTACCAGATTGCCTGTAAAATGCTCGGTCAGGAAGGTTTTATCCGCTAAACCGACCGCTTGCGAGGTACTTCCGTCGATACTTTTGCGGTAAGAACCGGTAACGACAAACTCGTCCAGCGTCAGCGTTTTGAGCGTATCTGCTTCCTGCGCCTGCATTTGCAAACAAAAAACGGGTACAACTATCAGCATTACGGGTAAATATCTGATATGCATACTTCTATTCTTATTTGAGTTGAATAAAGGTTCACGGTTTTCGGTACACGGTACACGAACAAGTACAAGACATTCGTTTTTTTATGTCATGCACCGTTGTATTGTGTACCGTTGTTCCTTTTTAGATGGAAGGGGGTGCGCGAAGATGGTAAGAAAAAGGAAAAGACGCGATTATTTGACTGTCGAATACAGGTATCTCGTATTCAACATATTTCGATAATATTTCAGATTCAAACGATTCGTTTTCTGTGAATAATGAAAAGGCAAAGCAGCAGATGGTACAATTGGTGCAATCGTGATACAACCGTCCGTCGTTATCCTGAACAGAACAATGAAAAACATGCTTCACCCGGATAGCCAAAGGCAATACCAACAGGAATGCCAAGAGCAAGCCGAGAATTTTTCTATTATTCTGTAATATTTTCATTTTTTGTTGTTATACAGTGCGAGCAATAGCCGGATACTGTTCTGTTTGTCCATAAACAAACGCTATACGCGCCTGCAAATATACGGATATTTTTATTAATGTAACAAGGTTGCATTCATTATTTATTGCGGAAATATACTTACCTTTGCTGTGTAAAATGACATTATACAATTATGCTGGATTACATTAAAGGGGAAATTGTCGAGTTGACTCCAGCCTCGGTGATTATCGAAACAGGCGGTTTGGGCTATATGGCCCATATTTCATTGAATACCTATTCCGCCCTTTCCGGAATGAAACAATGTCAGTTATTTGTCTATGAGTCTATTCGTGAAGATGCACACCTATTGTTCGGTTTTATCGGAAAACGTGAACGTGATTTGTTTCTGTTGCTGATTTCCGTATCGGGCGTCGGCGCCAATACGGCGCGTATGGTGCTTTCTTCATTGGCGGTATACGAATTGGAAGGCATTATTTCGACCGGCAATGCTTCGGCTTTGAAAACCATTAAAGGGATTGGCAACAAAACCGCCGAACGGATTATTATTGACTTGAAAGACAAAGTGAAACCCGGTTCCGGGCCGGCTGAAAGTACGGGTATGCCTGCCATTCAATCGGAAACGGCAAAAGAAGCCATATCCGCACTGACGATGTTGGGCTTCAATCAACCGGCTTCGCAAAAAGTGGTAGGCAAGATTGTCAAAGAAGATCCGGCTCTAACCGTAGAGCAAATGATTAAAAACGCTTTGAAAATGCTTTAATGCTAACGGGCTTCGCTCAATAGTCTGCCATTTTGAACCACGGTTTATCATTTGGCATATTATTTGACAGGAAGAGGGTAGTTAATTAAAAGGAAAGAATAACAAACATGAAGAAAAACTTTTCAAACGCTGTGAAGGAAATTCTGATGTTCAGCCGGGAAGAGGCCGGCCGTCTGCACAATACGAACGTAGGTGTCGAACATATCCTTTTGGGAATGTTGCGGGGCAGTCAGAACGATGCTTCCGCCATTATTCAACTGTTGGGCGTAGACGCCAAAGAATTGAAACAGGTATTAGACAAGGAAATGTACAGGGAAGGCAATTATATTTCTGAAAATCAACTGACCATCGATAAGAGCGTGGAGCATTTGCTGCGCTTAAGTCTATTGGAATCTCTTGGTTTGAACAGCGAAGAAACGGATACCGGGCATTTGCTTTTGGCGATGCTGAAAGACTCCCAATCGCTGGCTTATCGCATACTTAGCGATTATAATATTGATTATCAAAGTGTTTATAATGTGATTCTGGAACGTACAGGGATTAATCAAACGCAACCGGCTCCGCAAATGGGAGCGACTTTCCCGGAAGAAGACGATGACGATGAGGATCAATTTCCCGCTTCCAAGAAAAAAGAACCTGCACGCAACAGTTCCAATGCTAAAAACAGCGATACGCCGGTGATTGACAGCTTCGGAACCGATTTGACGCGTGCGGCGGAAGAAAACCGCCTGGACCCGATTGTCGGCCGGGAAAAAGAAATCGATCGCCTGGCGCAAATCCTGAGTCGCCGGAAGAAAAACAATCCCGTTCTGATCGGCGAACCGGGGGTGGGAAAATCCGCCATTGTAGAAGGATTGGCCTCCCGCATTGTGCAACGGAAAGTATCGCGCGTGTTGTTCGACAAACGGGTAGTCAATTTGGATATGGCTTCGATTGTAGCCGGTACCAAATACCGGGGACAGTTCGAGGAACGCATCAAAGCGATTTTGAATGAATTAGTCAAAAACCCGAATATCATCCTGTTTATCGACGAAGTGCATACGATTGTCGGAGCCGGAGGCGCCAGCGGTTCGCTGGATGCCGCCAATATGCTGAAACCGGCTTTGGCGCGGGGAGAAATCCAGTGCATCGGCGCTACTACGCTCGACGAATACCGGAAAAACATTGAAAAAGACGGCGCTTTGGAACGCCGCTTCCAAAAGGTAATTGTCGACCCGACTACCGCCGAAGAAACCCGTCAGATTCTGGAAAATATCAAACCGAAATACGAAGATCATCACAACGTGATTTACACCGTCGAAGCATTGGATTTATGTGTAAAATTGACAGACCGTTACATCAGCGACCGGAATTTCCCGGATAAAGCCATTGATGCTTTGGACGAAGCCGGTTCGCGGACTCACATTTCCAATATTGTGGTTCCGAAAACCATCGAAGATTTGGAAGCCCAAATCGAAGCCGTCAAACAGCAAAAATCGCAGGCGGTGAAAACGCAGGATTACGAGCTGGCCGCCAGTTTCCGTGATAAAGGCCGTGATTTGGAACTGCAACTGGAAGCCGCCCAAACCAAATGGGAAAAAGAATTGCAACAAAACCGCCAGATAGTCGATGGCGATATAGTGGCCGAAGTGGTAGCGATGATTTCCGGCGTTCCGGTGCAACGGATTGCACAAGCCGAAAACCAGAAACTGAAGGAAATGGACGTCATCCTCAATTCGAGCGTTATCGGTCAGGACGAAGCGGTACAGAAAATTGTAAAAGCCATCCAGCGCAATCGGATTGGCTTGAAAGACCCGAATAAGCCGATTGGCACATTTATGTTTTTAGGCCCGACGGGAGTTGGTAAAACGCATCTGGCTAAAAAATTGGCAGAATACCTGTTCGATTCGGCCGATACCTTGATACGAATTGATATGTCGGAATACATGGAAAAATTTACTGTTTCACGCCTGATTGGAGCGCCTCCGGGGTATGTCGGTTACGAAGAAGGCGGACAGTTGACCGAGAAAGTGCGCCGCAAACCCTATTCGGTTGTCTTGCTGGACGAAATAGAAAAAGCCCATCCCGATGTTTTCAACCTCCTGTTGCAAGTGTTGGACGAAGGCCGTTTGACGGATAGTTTGGGTCGCCGCATTGATTTCAAGAATACGATTGTGATCATGACGTCCAATATCGGGACGCGCCAGTTAAAGGATTTCGGAAGAGGCATTGGTTTCACGGCGCCTGCATCGGACGAAAATGACAAGGAATTTTCGCGGAACATTATCCAGAAAGCCTTGAACAAAGCTTTTGCGCCCGAATTTCTGAACCGTGTAGACGATATTGTGATGTTCGACCAGTTGGATAAAGCAGCCATTCACAAGATTATAGATATCGAACTGATCGGTTTGTATAAACGGGTGGAGAATCTGGGATACAAACTCACGATTACCGATGCGGCCAAAGAGTTTGTTGCATCCAAAGGTTACGACGTTCAATTCGGTGCGCGTCCCTTGAAACGGGCTATCCAGAAATACCTGGAAGATGAGTTGGCCGAAACGGTTATCAAATCGGATTTGAAAGAAGGCGGTGCGATTACCGTCGATCTGGACAGTGAAAACCAGAAAATCCTGACGGAGATAGCGCCGGCGGAACTGCTTCTTGAAACCTTGGAATAAAAGCAAGTGTAATTGCGCCAAAATGTCAGTTCGGAACGACTGGCATTTTTTTTGAATAAAACGTTTCGTCAATGGGCACGTTAAAGAATTAAAACAAAGTATATATATGAGTACACAAAAACAAACCGGTCATATCGGGGTAACGACCGAAAATATCTTCCCCGTCATTAAAAAATTCCTGTACAGCGACCATGAAATCTTTCTGCGCGAGTTGGTTTCTAATGCCGTAGATGCCGTTCAAAAACTGAAAACGCTGGCTTCCGTTGGAGAATTCAAAGGCGAAACAGGCGATACCACCATTCGGATTCAAGTGGACGAAAAGAAGCAAACGCTGACGGTTTCCGACCGCGGCGTGGGTCTGACCGCCGAAGAAATCGAAAAATACATCAACCAGATCGCCTTTTCGAGCGCGAACGATTTCCTGGATAAATACAAGGACAACGCCAATTCCATTATCGGACATTTCGGATTGGGTTTCTATTCGGCGTTTATGGTGTCGAAAAAGGTGGAAATCATCACCCGGTCGTGGCGGGAAGACGCTCCGGCCATGAAATGGGAATGCGACGGTTCGCCCGAATATACGATGTCCGAAACCACACGCGACGACCGCGGCACCGACATTATCCTTTATATCGACGACGACAGCAAGGAATTTCTGGAAAAACACCGTATCGAGAGCTTGCTGAAAAAATACTGCCGCTTCCTGCCGGTTGCCATCGCTTTTGGCAAAAAAACCGAATGGAAAGACGGTAAATCCGTCGAACTGGAGGAAGACCAGATCATCAACGACACCAACCCGCTCTGGACGCGTAAGCCGGCGGAATTGACCAACGACGATTATATCCAATTTTACAAAGAGTTGTATCCGTTCAGCGAAGATCCCTTGTTCTGGATTCACCTCAATGTCGATTATCCTTTCAACCTGACGGGTATTCTGTATTTCCCGAAAGTCAAGAGCGGAATCGACCTGCAAAAGAACAAAATCCAGTTGTACAGCAATCAGGTCTATGTTACGGATTCGGTAGAAGGGATTGTGCCTGAATTTCTGACCTTGCTGCACGGCGTTATCGACTCGCCGGATATTCCGCTGAATGTGTCGCGCTCGTATCTGCAATCGGATGGTAATGTCAAGAAAATCTCGACCTACATTACTAAAAAAGTAGCCGACCGCCTGGAAGAAATCTTCAAAAACGACCGTCCGCAGTGGGAGGAAAAATGGAACAGTCTGCGTGTTTTTATCGAATACGGCATGATTACCGATGAGAAATTCTGCGAACGCGCCCTGAAATTCGTCCTTCTGGAAAACGTAGAAAAGAAATTCTATACCCTCGACGAATACAAAACACTGGTAGAAGCCAATCAAACCGATAAAGAACAGTCGATTATCTACCTTTACACCAATCATAAAGAAGAACAATACGCCTACATCGACGAAGCCAGGGAAAAAGGCTACGATGTGCTGGTGATGGACGGCCAGTTGGACAACCATTTCATGAACACCCTGGAAATGAAATTAGAGAAAACCCGCTTCGTCCGCGTGGATGCCGATGTGATCGACAATCTGATTAAGAAAGGCGACAGCAAGGAAGTCAAACTGTCGGAAGAAGAACGCAATGCGCTGATAGAAGTATTCAAATCGGCTATTCCTCCGATGGAAAAGACCGATTTTGTAGTCGGATTTGAACATCTGGGCGAAAAAGGCAATCCCGTTACCATCACGCAAAACGAATGGATGCGCCGCATGAAGGAAATGGCCGACCTGCAGCCGGGAATGAATTTCTACGGCGATATGCCGGTTTCCTATACGATGACCGTGAATCTGGATGCCCCGTCCGTGAAGAAAATAGAAGCGGATAAGGAAAATACCCGGAATACCGTTCACCAGTTAGTCGATTTAGCGCTTTTATCCAACGGATTGTTGAAAGGCGAAGCGTTAAGCCAATTTATCAAGCGAAGCATCGAATGGGTGTGAAAATAACTCTTCTTGCGGCATGAAAATGATGCTATATCAGGTCTTGCCACGACTATTCGGAAACCGGAATCCGCATCCGGTTCCGAATGGTACGATAGAAGAAAACGGTTGCGGAAAACTTTCGGCTTTTACCCTTCCGGTATTAAAAGGAATCCGGGAAATGGGATTTACTCACATCTGGTACACCGGTTTGATAGAACATGCTACTCAAACCGGTTATTCCGTTTACGGTCTTCCGGAAAATTCGCCGGATACAGTGAAGGGAAAAGCCGGTTCGCCTTACGCCATCCGGGATTATTATAGCATTGACCCCGATTTGGCGGATAGCGTGCCCGACCGGATGGCTGAATTGGAAACGTTGGTCGGGCGCACACACGATGCCGGATTAAAAGTCGTTATGGATTTCGTCCCCAATCATGTTTCGCCGACCAATTGTAATTTTGAGGCGCAGAACTATTATTACTATCCCGGCAGCGACCGGCGGGTAAGCGATTACGATTGGACGGATACAGTGAAACTGAATTATGACCATCGCGATACCTGGCAAAAGATGCGGGATATTTTGTTGTTCTGGGGATCGAAAAACATAGACGGTTTCCGTTGCGATATGGCCGAGATGGTTCCCGTTGCATTTTGGGAATGGGTGATTCCGCAAATCAAAGCGCAGCATCCCGGTGTGATTTTTATTGCGGAAGTCTATAATCCCCAACTGTACCGGGAGTATATCTACCGGGGAAAATTCGATTATCTTTACGATAAAGTAGGCCTTTACGAAGTGTTGCGTAACGTTGTAACAGGCCACATATCCGCCGAAGCCATCACCGGTTGCTGGCAGGCCGTGAATGATATTCAACCGCAGATGCTGAACTTCTTGGAGAATCACGACGAGCAACGCATTGCATCGGATTTTTTTATCGGCAATCCGGTAGCCGCCCGCCCGGCTTTGGTGGTAGCGGCTACCATGCATGTCAATCCGTTCATGGTTTATTTCGGACAGGAGTTGGGCGAGCGGGGCATGGATGAAGAAGGTTTCAGCGGTCGCGACGGTCGCACAACGATTTTCGATTACTGGAGTTTGCCGGTATTTCGGACCGAACCCTCGGACGAACAAAAAGCACTCCGGCAATATTATACGAAAATCCTGCGTTTGTGCAATGAAAGGAAGGCCATCCGCGAAGGTTTGTTTTACGATCTGATGTACGTGAACCGGCAGCAGGAACATTTCGATCCGTCCAAACAATACGCTTTTCTGCGCTACAAAGAAGGGGAGTTGTTGCTGATAGTCGCCAATTTCGACAACAAACCGGTCGATATTCGCGTTTGGATTCCCGCCCATGCTTTTGAATATTTCGGAATAACGGATGGGCAGATTACCGGCGCTAAAAACCTGTTGTCCGGCCGGAAATGTTCGGGGGTTTTGCAAGGCAATTCCTCGTATCCGCTCTCAATTCCGGCTTTTGATGCAGTGGTTATTGGTTGTTCTTAACTCTTCACTCTTAGTGCTCGACTCATAGTTCTTATCACTCACAGAGGCAAGAAGCAAGCCCCCGTTTCGTTAATGTGATACTTGCTCCGAAGGTTGTTCCTCCAAAAAAATCCCCGGTATCGTATCCGGTTTCAAGCCGGGCCTGCCATCCGCTGTTTTTCGGAAAAGTATAGAGAAATTCCAGATGCGAAGCAAAACCTGTATGCACATAAGTGAAAGGCTGGTAATATTTCCCCCAATTCTGTCCCGAGGTTAACAACACGCGGTATTGAAGATAGGGATGCAAATACCCTTCTATTCCCAGGTGAAGCGCCTGGATGCGGTTCCCTTTGAAGTTCAGGCTGCCATCGGTATTGTATTCGGGCGAAAGAAAGAGTGGCGTTCCTTGTGTTTTTCCGAAGTAGGAAGGTCCTTGCACATAATCCACATTATTGTAATAATTGTCGTTTCCGCCTTTGATAACATTTCCCAGATTCTGGTCAAGCCCTAAATTGCCCAAATGAATCGGCCCGGTTTGCTGTTTGGTATAAATGTATTCCAAGACCACTCCGGAAACCCAGGCTCTTTGTTGGGAGCGCCATTCCAGACCATACAGATTATCCGGGTAATTTTGAAGAATCATACCGGTTCCATCCTCAAAAGGGTGCTGTATATACGCATGGATATACTGGTTGTTTTTTAATTTATAATCATATTTAAGAAGATAAGCTCCCCAGTGCGAACCCGATACAAAGGCTTGGTCGGACGGGGAAGCCTTAGGACTTCCTTCTTTGGCGATCAGCATACGTATAAAAGCATCCGGATTCTGTGGTTGGTCATAAATAATAAATGTACCCGGTTGCTGATAATCTTCCTGTACCAACACGCCTCCCCATTGCGCTTTATGAGCAAATCCAAAGGTGAACTGCTGCCGGTGTTGCGTTTCTATGTTTCCGAACCGGAAATACAACGATTTACTGTGCGATAAAACATTTTTGGCATAATTATGCAGGGTGGGGTAGGCTCTGTTTTCGAGCCATTTCCCATCTAAATAACCGCCGATGGAAAAATCGGCTTTGAGGTATACATTTTGTTTTGTATAGGGAACCAACAGGAAATCCGCTAAACTTCCCCTGATTTGCGGATGGGGACGGGCATGATTGGAGTTCATAATATCGCCCGAACTCAACCGCGGGTTCAAAAGCGATAGATAATCTTCCCGCGAACCCATATCCAAGCGCAGTTTTTTCCATTGCAGGCGGCCATACAACTGCTGTACCCACAACGTTCCGTAGTTGGAGTGATTTCCGCCGGCAATATCAATTCCAAAATCGAACAACAAGTCCCGTGCAATCGTTTGTTGGTGGAACAGTCCGGCTCTCATATAGAAATTGTTGGCTTCTAAAGCCGTTGCGCCCCAATGATGATTCACCGTCCAGAAAGGAGTATGCGCTCCTGTAGCAACAGAGCCGAAATACTCCAACCGGTAGGTATTCAGCGGCTCCTGTCCGTATGAAAAGAGATAAAACAAGCAAAACAATCCGCATCCGATTAATCGTTTCATGGGTGTTTGTTGTCTTTAAAATTTATTCAATCGATAAATGACTCCGTCATCTTCCAAAATCATTTCTTTAGAAGTTAATTTACGGATGAAATAGTTGACACTTTCGGAGCGCCACGGCAAGAACGACAAATAAGGAGCTGTCCACTGGTCCATTTGGATATGCAACTGGTTTTGAGCAGGAAAATTCACGTATCCGTATAAAACGATGGTCGGGTCGGAGTACAACGGTCCGGCATTCAGTAGGGTACAGGTAAATAATTTTTGTCCTTGAAAACTGTAATAAATCGTATCTATCGTTTGAGTACAACCGGTTCTGTCCTGGATAGATGTTAATTGCCACATGCCATTGATATCCGGAGTATCCGTATGTATACAGGAAACAAAGAAGCAACTCAATAAGGTACTTAACAATTCGTATTTTTTCATCTGATTGTACACTGAAGCTAAATGCCCACCTATGGCAAGGGGCAAAGGTACAATTTATTTTTAAGAAACGACCCAAAAGTTGATGGAATAAAAACTAAAACATGACATTGCACCGGTAAAACGGCTGGCACCCAGCGAAAAATTTATCCCCTCGCTCGGCGAAGGCTCCAGCCTTCGTCGTGCGGGGGCCTTTATTTAGCCTTCAAATACTCCGTAGGCGTCATACCATACTCTTCCTTAAAACATTCGCGGAAATAGCAGATATCATTAAATCCGCTGTCGTAGGCAGCTTCGGAAATGTTGTATTCGCCCGTCAGCAGCAGTTTGGCACTGTTTCTCAGCCGGATTTTGCGGATAAATTTGTTGGGCGAAATGCCGGTCAGACCTTTTATTTTGAGGTAAAAGGTCGATTGACCCATATTTATTTGAGTGGTCAGGAATGCAAGGTTCAGATTATCGTTAGAAATATTTTCTTCAATAATTGCAGTGATCTTATGCAAAAACACCTCATCCAATTGATTGATCTGGGGTGCGGCAAACGTTTTCCCGGGTTTTATGTTTCCGGCTTGCGACAGAATCTGTTGAGCTAAACGCCGGCGCGATTCCAGGATATTGGCAATCCGGCTGTGCAGCAATTTTGAACTGAACGGCTTGGTTAGGTACGAGTCGGCGCCGCTTTCGTAGCCTGCTTCCTTGTCCTGAATGCTGTCTTTGGCGGTGAGGAGTATCACGGGAATATGGCTGGTACGCACGTCTTCTTTCATTTTCCGGCAGAGTTCGATGCCATCCAGTTCGGGCATCATGATATCGCTTACGATGATATTCGGGATGTGGTTTTGCGCCAGTTCCAACCCTTCCTTTCCATGACTGGCCGACAGGGTTTTGTATTGCGGAGTCAGCAAATCAATAATATACTTGCGGATGTCGTCGTTGTCCTCAATAACGAGAATAACGGGCGGTGAATCTTGATTTTCTTCTTTGATACTTGCTTCCGGAGTCTGTTCAATGGAAGTAATCGGTTTTTCCTCCTTGTGTAATGCATCCGTATAGGTATTGGCTGTGAGCATACGGAATCGGAAAGTAGTCCCTTTGCCTTCTTGACTTTCTACCGAAAGGGCGCCCCGATGCAGGTCGGCAAGCGATTTGACAAGCGCCAATCCGATGCCGGTTCCCGACGCATGGTGGCGGTTTTGGGCTTGATAATAGCGGTCGAAAATGCGCGGCAGTTCATCGGGACTTATTCCGCATCCGGTGTCGGAAACGCTGATTTCGGTGTAATTTTCGCCTTTTTCATTCACCGAGGCAAGCGTGAGTAAAATTTCGCCTTCCGAAGTATATTTTACCGCATTCGACAGCAGGTTATTGAGAATGGTTGTAATGATTTCCGAATCGAAATAGAGAATGGTTCGATCTGTATCAACCGAAATGTGAATTTTTACTTTTGGGTTAGGATTCAGTTCCTTGTAATGCAATCCGATTGCTTTTACCAGATTTTCCAAATCGCCTTTTGCCACGGTAAGACAGCGGTTTTGAGTTTCGGTTTTCCGGAATTCGAGGATTTGATTGATTAGATTCAATAACTGGGTTGCGCTGCTATGGATGAGCTGGATTCGGGAACGATAGAAATCGGACAAATTCCGGTCGTTCAGCAAATCTTCCAAAGGACCTAAAATCAAGGTAAGCGGGGTGCGCAGTTCGTGTGTGATATTGGTGTAAAACCGCAAGCGTTCCTGATTGAGCGCTTCGATTTGCTGTTTTTCCGTGTCTTTGATGCGAATTTCATTCATCAACAGCAAGCGATTGCGTGCAATCTTTAAGATAAAAACGACGATGAGGGCAGCCAGTGCAAAATAGATACTAAACGCCCACCAGGTTAGCCAGAAAGGAGGCAGTATTTCCACCTTCAATGTTTTCGGTTCACTCCATACGCCACTTTCGTTAAGCGATTTCAGATGAAAAGTGTAATTGCCGCTTTTCAGGTTGTTGTATGAAGCGGAGCGTTTGGTGGCGTCCACATATTGCCATTCGCGGTCGTAGCCGTCTAATTGATACGCGTATTTGCTTTGCTGGGGATTCAGGTAGTTGAGTGTAGCAAATTCGATACTGAAGTTATTGTATTTGTAAGGAAGGCTTATTTTTTGCGTATACCCCGCCGCCCGGGTCGAAATTTTTTGACGCAGATTGCCGTCTAATTTTTCGAGCGAGTGATTGAACACGAGAATATCGGTAATGGTAGTCTGCAAAACAGCTTGACGTTCGTTCAGATTACCGGGATTAAACCGGCTATAACCATTATGAGTTCCGATAAATATTTCGCCATCGGCTGTTTGGGACAGCGCATTGGGATTGAAATGAATATCCGGTAATCCGTCGGATACGGTAAACAAATGGGATTTCCCGTCTTTCAGGCGCACTAATCCGTCGATAGTTCCCAGCCACAGATTGCCTTGCCGGTCTTCGGTCATGATGGATACAAAATTGCCCGGAAGGTTGTATTTCTGTTGTACGCAGACAAAAACATCGTTTTGCGCATCGAAAAGGCTTAATCCTCCATCGTCGGATCCGACCCATATTCTCCCTTTACTGTCACATAAGATACATCGTATGTAATTGTTGTTCAAACTCCTGTCTTGGGTTGAATAATGCCGCGATGCTATGATTTTCGATGTATTAGGATTGATTTTCAGACGAAAAACGCCGTCTTCGTTTGTCGCTACCCACACGGTTTGCCGGTCGCTCTGCATAATTTGATTGACCACATACTGTTTGCCTTCATCTTTTATTCCGAACGATGTTTCGATATCCGTTTCGTTTGTTTCGGGATTGTATATCGACAGTCCGTTGAATGTGCCTATCCAAACCATGCGATTGTGGTCTTCGTGAATATACAAAGCGCGGGAACTGCTCAATGCCGGCTGTGTGTGTTCGGTGAAAAATTTCAACCTGTCGGATGGCGATTCGGGGTCATAGACAAACACGCCCTGCCCATAAACCGTAAACCAGTAAGCGTTGCCGATTTGCTTGATATAATGAATGGAATGAACCGGATTTTCCCTGAAACCGGGGAGTTC
>JAISYG010000006.1 GCA_031270075.1 Dysgonamonadaceae bacterium | reverse complement strand
TTGAATATCCAGCTCTGGGTGATTGAATCGGATACGGATATCCGCGAGTTCGCCCTCGACGCCGATCAGGTGCTCGATAGCGCCGCCTTCAAAGGGCTGTTTGCTGCGGTGGAAGTAGCGCTGGCCGTAACGAATCCGATCGTATCCGGCGCGATAGCGGTAGGCGGCGTAGTAACCGACCTGCTTCGCCGGAAACTGCGAGCCAATAAAGACGACTTGGTCGGCTATTGGCAAACCACGCTGAACCGGACGGAACATTATCCGCACGGCACACGGGATAAACAGGATGTGTATGATACGACGGGGAATATCCGGGTAGATTATACGCTTTTTGGATTTGAAAATGAATGATTAATGGTTAATTGATTAATGATTAATAAATTAAACACAAAAACAAACAACAAACAATGAACAAACAAAAAATTTACGTACCCCCCGGCGTTGAACGCCGCCGAATCCTTTTGGAACACACCGCCGTCGCGACGTCCTACTCGATGAGTATTAGCGGAGATGTACAATATGAAGAGTATACAGACGCAGACTCGCCCTACGACGCAACACAAGATGTGATAATAAATTATTAATTAAAGACAGAAAAAGGCATTAAGATGAAACGAAGCATGATTTTTGTCAAATCACCCAAGTCCATGAAAATAAAAATCATGCGAGTTCCATACGACCATAAAAAAACAAATTATTCACGTATGAAAACAACAACAAAGTATTTCGGAAAACAGAGCCATTGGTTGGCGCTGTCGCTGCTGTCGCTCGTGGCGCTGGTATCGTGCGATAACGGAACACCCGTCCCGGACGGATGGGTAAGCATGAAAATCGACTTTCGCGGCATGGAAACAGAGGCTTCGGAAGAATTGCGGAGCGCGTCTTCGGGAATAATTTCCAGCCAACGCATCGTTTTACCGTCGGGCCAAGAATGGCAGGTCGATCTGAGTGTTGATCCCGAATCGCCGTTACGCGCGGGTCCTCTTCCTTCCAACTCCTATATCCGGCTGCTTGCAATGGACGGTTCCGGAAATTTGGTACGCTATGTGGACTGGCAGCAAGGCGTAGGTACGGTTCCTGACCTGTACATCCCTGACACGTATTCGTCGTGCGATTTTGTCTGTTACTCATACAAAAATACCACGAATACATTGCCGTCGGGTTATACGGAGGGATCTTCCCTTCCTGCCCTTTCTGTCAGGGACGGCAGCTCGAATGAATTGCTGCTTTGGCGCGCCTCTGGTGTAACTGTTTCTAATGGCGGCTCCGTGGGTCCGGTTACTTTAACCCGTCAATTAACGCAGGTAAAACTGGAACTGATTAGCCCTGAGAAGCTGATTGAGGGTGTTTCCAATACCATTACTCTCGGTTCCGCTATTCCCGTCAATCATACTACGGCGTATGATTTTTCGGCGGGCGCTCCAGTTACTGATGCAAGCTCTTATTCGTCCACCGATTTACCTTTTACCTGGTCCACGGATATCTCCTCCGGCGTCTCAACGGCTACCAGCGATCCGCTCATATTGATACCTCAGACGGGTTTTACGCTTACGATACCGGCCGGCGCCATATCCATGGAAACCGGCGTTAGCCAACAGACGGCCATTAGTATTCCTTTTTCCAATGCGCTGGAGGCCGGTAAAATACACACGATACGGGTACAGTTAGTCAAGGGTTTTGCCAGATTTGCTTCGAGTAATATTTACTGGGACGGTAGTAAGCTTACGTTTGATACTTATTCCAGTTCTCCCAGCCTTATCAGCCAGCAGAAACAAGGGGTTTTGTTTAAATGGGGTTCATTGATAGGGCTTTCTGCTCCGGGGAAGGATCAGGTTCAGGCTTATGAATGGAGTAACGATAGTACTATTTACGTTCCCTTGAATCCCGGCAGTCCAACGACTGATCATACCTCTTGGGAGCAGACTACTACAACTTCTGCACAATCACGGTGGTCGGGTACTAGTTACTTTGAGATTCCTTATGTTACCTCCGATGATTATACCGGTCCAAGCAATGATCGTACTAATAATTACCTGACAACAACCTATCATTCGTCAGCATCGACAGCGGCTTATAAAGGTGATATCTGCAAGTACATAAACGGTGCTTACCGGATGCCGAGGAGCGAGGAGTTTTATAGTGCTGGTTACTGGTCGGGTCAGGCTAATATACTAGCTTATAATGTTAATGGCAATCATCCATCCAGCGATATTGATGGGACGACGCAGTTGGCAAACTCGGGGTCGGTTAATCGCGGCATTACGCTTACTATTGCTACTACCGGTATTGACGGTTTGTTTTTCCCTGCCTCAGGGTGGCGCAATAGGTATGGGCATTTGTACTACGTAAGTACTCTCGGATCCTATTGGAGTAGTACGGCCAACTTGACCTATGCGTGCACCATATACTTCAGTCGAGGCAGTCTGACCCCGATGAACGGCCCCTCTCGGTCTGAAAGCTTCTCTGTCCGCTGCGTCCTTCAATAACAGAGCGGAACGTGTTTGCGCTCATTCGATTATTTGATTTATTTGATTCATTCCCGGCGTAGCCGGGTCGCGACCGTAGGTCGCGTTCGCGCGATATTTATTAACAGACAGGGCGTGTGTCAAAAGTAGGGTGTCCTTGTAGCGCAGTTGCCAATTGGAAGCATTCCTAACGGAATGCAGGGTGTAGGAGAAATGGCCGTTTCTACCGATAGAAGCATTCCTAACGGAATGCAGGATTATGCTAATTTGCAACATTGACCTTTTTAGTAACACGAAATTTTTGTGTGGCGTGCATCTCGTAGAGATGCATCTTTCGGTAGAAAAAGATGCCCCCCTCTTCCTGCATTCCGTAGGAATGCAACCTGTTTGCTGCCATTGGGAAGAAGAAAAGAGAGGAGGTGGAGAAAACCCTTTCAGGGTTCCAAACCCTGTTAGGGATGAGTGAGGGCAAAGAGATAAAAAGAACCAACCACTCCTGACTTGGACACGTTTCTTTTTTAATTTTATAAGCATTAACAAATCAATGATTTGCAAATTTCAGGACACCGTTTTGGGTGTCTTGTGAAAATTTTTGTGAAAATTCGTAGGGTGTCCTTGTGGCGAAGTCAGGAAAAAGATGTGAGCCAAAAACTTAGTTTTGACACACCCTCCACAAGCACGACACACCAACCTCCGCCGATTTTCAATTCAGGACGGCGTGATATTGACCGGTGTGTAACAGGAGTGATTAAAATCGTTTGGTGTGTATACTTTGTGCGGTATAATATAGCACCTCAAAAAAAGATTTAGCCGTTTTTAGGCCATATTTTTTTCCGCCAGAAATTTGCGATAGATAGGATCGTTTTTACCCCGAACCTGTCCGATAAACCGAATGTGTCCGTTAAGGTGATTCAGGAATTTATTTTGAAGTCTTTCATCGGCTTGTGCCATGCCGAAATGCTTGGCGGCAGCAGTGGCTACGCCGTTGGTTTGACAGTCATGAAGCATTGCACGCACTTTTTTGATTTGCCTGCGGTCGATATTGATTTTTTGATTGACTATAATACCGGTCACTTTTTGTTGTGTGTACGACGATACTATTCTGAATTTTTTCTTGTTGATCGAAAAACCGCTTTTTCCGATAATGGCAATGATTGCCGTTATTTGTTCCCGCCGGATCGGATAGTCAGCCGAAAAAGTGAGGTCGTCGGCATAACGGGTGTAAGTCAATTGGTTATTTTGACTGTATTGCAGCAGTTCGCTATCCATCGAGAGGCATATAAAATTGGAAATGACCGGCGAAGTGGGCGCTCCGGCAGGCAAACGTCCTTTGTATGTCAGTAACAAAGCACAGACAATAGCCGTTTGTTCGTTGAAATTGAATAAATGGGAACGGAATAGTTCCAACACCGATTTTGCCGGAATACTTGGGAAAAAATCTTTGATGTCTATATTCAGCACGAAACGTTTCCTGATGTGCGGTTCGGCATTTTTTACAATATTACAAAAGGGTTCATTTTCTGTCGGTTTCAGTGTGAAACCATACACACAATCGGGTTTTATTTGCTGATAATATGCCTGCAAATAGACATTCAAATCCCGCTGCACCTCTTTTAGCGATTTTTCCGGGGCAAAAATTTCACGAATCCCGCCTTTTCTTTTTGGAATTTTGAAACTTTTGTAAGGCGGATTTTGGATTAAATCAAGAATTTTCCGCAAGTTCGCACCGGTCATTAAGCCTGTAAAGTCGGTAATCGTGTTTACCCACAATAGTTTTTGTGCTTTATTTTTATATTCCAAAGGATTCATAAGTATAACAAAAAGAATGAGCCACACCTGAAAATTATCTTTTTTGATACCGCGTATCGTCTACGCAGAAGACGATACGCGTACGCACACGCCATCATCTGCGAAGGGTTGCAGGAACACAACCACAAAGTCCTGGAAATTACATTAGTAATCCGTTTTTGACTCATAATTTTTTGACATGGGCGGCTCATTCGTTCATCCTTAGAAAGGTGGATTTTTGCTATCTTCTATCCCTAATTCTATTAATCTGTCTTTGACAAAATCATCCACTGAATCATCCGTTAGGTCTTGCAGATCGGTAATTTGTGTTCCATTGAATAACAACCGAATATCTCCGGTTGGTCCCACCGTATTTTTGGCAACAATCACTTCGAGTATTCCGGAAAGTGAATTTCCGTAACCATCTTCATGTATTTTGTAATATTCGGGGCGATACAAAAACAAAACTTTGTCGGCAAATTGTTCGATGCTGCCGCTGTCGCGCAAGTCCGACAATAGAGGGAGTTTTCCGTCTATGCCGGATCTGTTTTCTACGCTGCGATTCAGGGAACTTGCTGCAACAATGCACACCTTGTGCTGCTTGGCAAATTCTTTGAGTTTTCGACAAATTTCATCTATTTCGGCATCGCGATTATAATGGCGGTAGCGGTTAAAGTTCAGCAATTGCAGAAAATCAATCATTATTATCTTTATTCCTCGCTTTTCAACTTCTTTGGTGCAATATTCCAATAGCATATCCACTGTTTTATGTGGTTCTGCATTAATGGTCAGCTGATAGTTGGTCAATGGTTCTATCTGTTCGAGCCGTGCTTTTTCGTATTCGGTGAGTTGATGGTTGGCTATGTGGTGTCCTTCAACCCCCGACAATGCGGATAAAATTTTTATAATTAACCGGTATTCCGAAAGGTCGTAACTGAGATACAAGGTCGGATATGTTTTCGACATATTCAGAGCTAAAGAGATAAGAAACAGCGTTTTTCCCATTGCCGGCCGGCCACCCACCACAACCAATTCTTCTGCGAAAAAACCTTTTAGTTGCTGGTCTAAGTCTTTGAATCCGGTTGGCATAGCGTTGGATAACGAATGTTTTTCCAAGATTTCGTATGCCAACTGTGTGAGGTTTTTCTGTGGCGTATCGGGCATAAACGCATGCAGTTCAGAAGTGCATAATTGCTTTATACGCAACCAGATTTCCGCTTCGGAAACATGCTCTTTTCCGATGCTGTTGGTGATTTTTCGGATAATATTTTCCGTATCTATCATATTTTCCGTATTTGAATGATATTATTTTAGCACTTTTTCTCAGAATGACACCTCAAACTATACCCCAGCATAGCAGAGAGTGGGACTGTTTTTCGGCTTTAAAGTTACAACTTTATTTTTGAAATAAACCAATTAGAATCTAAATTTTCCGCTACGCATTCCGAATCCTAAGGGTTTTGTGTCTATCTTTGCATGCAAATTTAAATGGCATGACTTACAACGAAACCATCGAATATTTATACCGGCTCGCCCCGATGTTCCAACAGGTCGGGAGCCGTGCTTACAAGGAAGGTATGGAAAATTCTTTCCTCATCGATCAACATCTGAATTACCCGCATACGAAATACAAAACCATTCATGTGGCGGGAACGAACGGCAAGGGTTCTACATCGCACATGTTGGCATCGATATTGCAGGAAGCCGGTTATAAAACGGGACTGTATACTTCGCCCCACTTACTGGATTTCCGTGAACGAATTCGAGTCAACGGCCAATGGGTGAGTGAGGAATTTGTCGTTGATTTTGTGGCGCAACACCAACGATTTTTTGAATCCGTGCAACCGTCTTTCTTTGAACTGACTACCGGAATGGCTTTCGCTTATTTCGCCGAGCAGGCCATTGATGTGGCTGTGGTGGAAGTCGGTCTGGGTGGCCGGTTGGATTGCACCAACATCATTACGCCGGTCTTGAGCATTATCACCTCTATCAGTTTCGATCATACGGATTTGTTGGGAAACACATTAGCGGCTATTGCCCGGGAAAAAGCCGGGATTATGAAGCCGGCGGCGCCTGTCGTTATCGGCGAAGTGGAAGGCGAAGTGAAAGAGATGTTTTTAAAGGAAAGATACCGGATTGGAGGAGAAGACCCGATCTTTGCCCAAGAAGAAAATCCGGTTTTGTCGGCAGAACTACTCCCTTCGGGCTATTGGAAATTTGAAACCCGGAATTACCCGGAGTTAATCGACGAATTGGGCGGCTACGCCCAGAAGAGCAATGCAGTAACGGTTTTATGCGCTATCGAAAGACTGAAAAACGGGATTTTTACCATTCCTTCCTCAGCCGTATACAGGGGTTTTCGATACGTAATCGAAAATACCGGCTTGATGGGACGTTGGCAAATAGTACAATGCCATCCGAAAATGGTGTTGGATACCGGACACAATGCAGGTGGTATGCAGTACATTGTCCGGCAGTTGCTGTCGGAATCTTACGACCGCTTGCATATCGTTTTCGGCATGGTCAACGACAAGGATATTTCCGCCATATTGGCCCTTTTACCTTCAAACGCTCTGTATTATTTTACTCAAGCCTCTATTCCGCGAGCATTAGACGCCCGGTTATTGGCCGGACAGGCCGGAAAATTCGGATTGCACGGAAAAACTTTTTCGACTGTTTCCGAAGCTTTTTTCTCCGCAAAGCAAAATGCTACGGAAAAAGATTTTATCTTTGCAGGCGGAAGCACGTTTATCGTTGCCGAAGTACTGAAAGAAATCAAAAAATAAAAATAAGTAAACAAAATGACGGAATTAGGTACATCCCTGAGAGATAAACGGGGATTTCGTTGGCTCATCCTGGGCTTGGTTTCTATTACGATGCTATGGTTTTACTATTTGACGGATGCCATGGCGCCCCTGCAAGCCCGGTTGGAAATGGATTTGAGTTGGAATGCAGCCGATTACGGCTTGTACTCGGGAGCTTATGGATGGTTCAATGTTTTCCTGTTGATGCTGGTATTTGGTGGCATGATTTTAGATAAAATGGGTGTCCGTTTTACCGGAGTTTTAGCCATCCTTATCCTGTTGATAGGCGCCGGCATTAAATATTGGGCGATTTCGGGTCATGTGGGAACAGAGATAAGTAGCGTAGAAATAGGATCATGGACACTTATCACCGCCCGGAAATCGGCTTTAGTCGCGGGATTGGGTTTTGCCGTCTTTGGTGTGGGAGCCGAAATGTTTGGTGTAACGGCGAATAAAGCGATTATCCGCTGGTTCAAAGGAAAAGAACTGGCTTTGGCAATCAGTCTGAACATATCGGTCGGACGTATCGGAACGGCTTTAGCTATGTTTACCCCGGTGCCTTTGGTCATTTGGTCGAAAAATCTGGCGGCGCCGGTTATCCTGTCCATGCTATTGCTTTGCCTCGGATTGTTGTTTTATATTTGTTTTTCTGTATTCGATCGCCAATTGGACAAGGAAAAAACTGAAAAGCAATCGGCGAATCAAGAAGAATTTCAATTCAGCGATATCTTGGCCGTTGTCAAAATTAAAGCATTTTGGATCATCTCCATCCTGTGTGCTTTATTTTATTCGGCTCTTTTTCCCTTTATCAAATATGCTACAATGCTGGTTGTGCAAAAGTTCGGTGTTTCCGATGCATTTGCCGGTCTGATACCCGCCTTGTTACCGTTAGGAGCATTGATTTTAACGCCTGTTTTCGGCAGTATGTATGACAAGAGAGGGAAAGGCGCCACAATTATGATTATCGGCTCGTCGCTCCTGTTGGCCGTGCACCTGCTTTTTGCTGTGCCTCACCTGAACAGTTTCTATGTAGCGATTGGCTTGATATTGTTATTGGGTATTTCTTTTTCCCTTGTTCCGTCCGCCATGTGGCCTTCGATAGCGAAAATTATTCCGGAACAGCGTGTCGGTACGGCTTATGCTATTACTTTTTGGGTACAAAACTGGGGAATTATGGGTGTTCCCATGCTTATCGGTTACATTTTAAACCGGTATTGTATTGTGGGAACTGAAGAAAAAATGATCGACGGAAATCTTCTTGAAGTAACCTCCTATCAATATACTCTTCCGATGCTGATTTTCGCCTGCTTCGGCGCCTTAGCCATTGTATTTGCCTGGTGGTTGAAATACGAAGATGCCAAAAAAGGGTATGGATTGGAAGAACCCAATTTTGTTTGAAGTTTATTCTTTGGATATTCGTAATCCGATATCTGTAATGCCTTTCAGTACATCGGCTCGCATTCCTTGTCGAATCGTATAAGAATAGGTTCCGGTATCCGGGTATTGTACATTTATCTGGTAAGGAAACGAGTAGGAATAGAGGCTGATGCCTGTGCCGTACCATTTGCCGTAGGCGTCGGCCAAGTCGGTACAAAGGGTATCTGTTCGCACACTGCCGCCGGGCGTTTGGTATTCGATAAACAACCAAAGATTGCGGAACGGATAATAATCGTTGTTGCGTAACTCAATCATCACGCGGTAAGGAACAGAAATATCGCGAATAGATGTTTCAAAACGAATAGCTTCCCTCTTATCCCACCGGGCGTCGGAAAATGAGCGAAACTCCGAAAAGACTTCCGGTTGAGAACAAGCCGGTAATAACAGGCAGATAAAAAGCGCTATGATGTAACGGGTATAATCCACCATGACAAGTATATTATTTCTTTTGGAAGTTTTTGGGTTGATGCACAAACACCCGGGGCTCGGAAGTGTTGCCTTGTTCTTGACTTTTCCATTCACGATTATGCTGCTTTTTCTTCTTTTTTGCAGAATCGAATCGTGTAACGCTCTCTTCCAGAATATCGTGGTATTCCCGTTTGGGTTTGGCTTCTTTTCCATCCGAAAGGAGGGAGAGAGGCTTTTGTCCCTTCCTGTTTTGATAGATTATCTCGTAAGCTCTTTCGGATGAAATAGTTACCAAGTTAGAAGCCAAATGTTTATCGGTCGAATATTGCATTTGATTTCCGAAAACATCCGTTTTGAAATGATAATAGGTTGCATCTTTGGTTTCCAACTGGATTTCGCGGGAAGGAAATTTACGTTGCGCTTCCATATAGCTGTTCACCTCGTAATTGAGGCAGCATTTTAATTTGGCGCATTGTCCCGCCAATTTTTGTGGATTAAGAGAAATATCCTGTATCCGGGCGGCTCCCGTAGCTACGGAAACAAAGTTGCACATCCATCCCGAGCAACAGAGTTCGCGACCACAAGGTCCAATACCGCCAATGCGGCCGGCTTCCTGACGCGCGCCAATCTGCTTCATTTCGATGCGTACGCGAAAAGCTTCGGCTAAATCTTTAATCAGCTGGCGGAAATCAACCCGCTCGTCGGCAATATAATAAAAAATGGCTTTATTGCCATCGCCTTGATATTCCACATCGCCGATTTTCATTTTCAAACCGAGCGCTTCGGCAATTTTTCGGGCACGAATCATTGTTTGATGCTCTTTGGCTTTGGCTTCTTCATATTTGTCGATGTCCACCGGTTTGGCTTTGCGATAGACCCTTCGGATCTCGACATCCGGACGAATACGATGTTTTTTCATTTGCAACAGCACTAATTTACCGGTCAAAGTAATTGTGCCGATGTCGTGTCCCGGACTGGATTCTACGGCGACAATATCGCCTTTCGCTAAATCCAACTTGTTGCTATTTAGGTAATAATCTTTCCGTGTGTTTTTGAATTGCACTTCTACATAATCGGTTACTTGCTGCGCCTGGGGAATGTCACACAACCAATCGTAAGTATTGAGTTTATTCCGGTGGCGGCAACATCCTTTAGAGTTGATGCAGCATTGACCATTGTATAATTGATAATCCATTGTTTGATTTTAGTTTACAAAACTTCCAATACATGATTTATTTTTTCTGATCTTTACAAACAAGCCGAAATTTGTTCAAACTTCTCTGAAAAATCATGACAAAGGTACACCTTATTTTTTGATTTACAAGTTATCCAGCGGTTTTTATTATCATGTGCATGTCGACTGGAATATCCTCTTCGTCTAACTTTAGCAGTTCTACGTAAAGTACGTAGATTTTAGCCAATAACGTAGCAGTATCAGGAGAAAACATATCTCAGGTTTATTCTTCGGAAGAGTATTTAGCGATCCATCCCGAAGATTACGATGTCCTTAGGGCGGAATCAAATACCGCCCTAAGGATGAATTATCTATCCTTCTATTGGAGCAATCAGTTTATATCCTTTTCCGTGGATATTCATAATTTCGATATTCGGATCATCTTTCAGCAATTTCCGCAATTTGGTGATATAAACATCCATACTGCGTGCATTGAAGTAATCCACCACACCCCAAATCTTTTTCAAAGCGTAATTCCGTTCCAACACTTGGTTCACATTTTCGCAAAGCAGACCCAGGAGATCGCTTTCTTTCGTGGTCAGTTTGGTCGGATTGTGTTTGCCGCATGATAATACTTGTTTTTGCGGATCGAATGTAAATTTCCCGATGACATACGGTCCTTCTTTCGATGGTTTTTTCGTACTTACGCGGCGAAGGATGGCTTCCACCCGCAACAACAATTCTTCCATGCTGAACGGTTTGGAAATGTAGTCGTCGGCGCCGATCTTAAATCCTTCCAAAATATCTTCCTTCATGGCCTTAGCCGTCAAAAAGATAATCGGAATCTCCGTATTGATAGCCCTGATGTCCAGAGCTAACGCAAAGCCGTCTTTTTTCGGCATCATTACATCCAGAATACACAAGTCATATTTTTCTTTTGAAAAATTTTTCGCTCCGGCATCTCCATCCGGAAACAAATCCACAGCAAAATCTTTTACTTGTAAATACTCTTTCAAAAGCATTCCTAAATTTTCGTCATCTTCACATAAGAAGATTCTTCCTTTTTCTTCCATAACTTTTTATTATTTAAAATTAATTATCTATATAGGGTAAACTGATGATAAATTTTGTACCCGATCCCAATTCACTTTCTACTTTAATCGTCCCGTCCAATTCGGTAATAATCCGCTTCACATACGCCAGTCCTAACCCAAAACCTTTCACATCGTGCCGGTTGCCGGTAGGAACACGATAAAAACGGTCGAAAATTTTTTTCAAACTTTCCTTCCGGATACCGATACCGTTGTCCTCGATAATAATCTGAACTTTATCCCCCACATTCAATGTCCGCGCTACCAATAAAAGCGGGACATGAGGTCGCCGATATTTGACGGCATTTTCCATCAGGTTGAACAACACATTGGTAAGGTGCATCTTATCTACCAGAATAGAAGAATCCATCGCTCCCAAATCAACGTCAAGCGTACCACCGGCGTTTTCTACCCGCAGGGAAAAAGTGCTTGCCACACTGGCTATCAAGTCATTTGCATCCAAAAGAGTCATCTTGAATTGCACTTCCAGATCGTCAAAAAGCGACATTTGCAAGACCTTTTCTACCAAAAACCCTAAGCGTTTGCTTTCGTCGCTGATGACATTCTTGGCATATTCCATCAAACGGGGCGAATTGGAAACATCTGCGTCGTTCAACGTTTGAGCTGCCAGCGAAATACTTGCCACCGGCGTTTTCAATTCATGCGTCATGTTGTTGATAAAATCAGTTTTCATCTCCGACAAACGCTTTTGCCGGAAAACCGTATAAATGGTAAATACGAATACAAGCAACAATACCAGCGTAAAAATAATGGAGGGAATAATAAATCGTACAATGGAATTGAAGGCATAAGCCCTTTCGGACGGAAACGTAACCTGAAGCATATACAATCGATTGGCCGGATCTTTCGGAAAAAGGATTTGCGAATAAACGGTCAAACGGCTGTTTCCAAAATCCGTACTTTGATAAACAGGGCGTTTATCTTTGTCCACCACCGCATATTCAAAAGGCAAGACCAAATCGTTATTTGCCAATTGCTGGCGGATATAAATTTCCATTTGTTGGAAATCAATCCGTTCGTCAATAGGCCTTTCACTGCCTTTCATCGAATTCCGGATCACTTCGTCCATCAGATTTTTCTTGTAAATATAGTGCTCTTGAAATGCTTCCTGAATGGTACGTGAAGCCGTATTTAAGTCATTTTTTCCAAAGCTGGGAGGCACTACGCCCATCGACAACCGCCGTTGTTCGCCCATATCAATACGCGGAGTGATTCGTTTACTGTTTCCTAAATTCATATTACCGAAAGTACGAATCCGATCGATCAGGTATTGCTTGGTTTCGTCCAATTCCAAATCGTGGGAAACCTGGTACAAACTGCGTTTGACATTATCTTTGAATTGATCCCGTTGCGTATTCATGATAATATGAATATAAGTGATTTGTAAATAAAGCAAACCAATGAACGCAAATATCAAAACGCCTGTGAGTAACCAAATGGTTGACTTTCTCATATCATTTCCTACTCCTGTATTAAGGGAGCAAAGTAAGTTTTTTTTTGTTTAACATTTACTAAAAAAAACACAAAATATTCAGATCAAATTCTAAATCATTTTAACAAATTGTCTTAAATGTTAAAATATAGAACAAAATTACTTAATTTTAACGAACAAGCCAATATTGTTTGCAAAAATTTCAAAATTCAAAAGGCAAAAGATTCAAAGTATGCATTTGTACGCATGGGAATTTAATGCTAACTTTGCACGCGTTGAATCAAAAAAACATGAAATCCGAAGATTTAGACGAAATATTTGAAGCTTTTGCCGGCAACGAGGCGCCGGACAAGGGACATTCCGACTATAAAGTGCCGGAGGGCGCGGGCGGCGACAGCCATCACGTGCTTTCGGGCATGTATAAGAACTGGTTTATGGACTATGCTTCGTATGTAATTACCGACCGCGCCGTGCCCCATATTAACGACGGACTGAAGCCGGTGCAGCGCCGCATCCTCCACGCTATGAAGCGGAAAGATGACGGGCGTTACAACAAGGTAGCCAATATTGTGGGCGAAACCATGCAGTTTCATCCTCACGGCGACCAGTCGATCGGCGGCGCCTTAGTGCAGCTCGGACAGAAGGATTTACTGATCGACTGTCAGGGCAACTGGGGCAATATCCTGACCGGCGATGGCGCCGCAGCTTCCCGTTACATCGAAGCCCGCCTCTCGAAATTCGCTCTGGACGTGGTGTTTAATCCGAAAACGACCGAATGGAAACTGTCGTACGACGGGCGGAATAAGGAGCCGCTTACGCTTCCCGTGAAATTCCCCCTGCTTCTGGCGCAGGGCGGCGAGGGCATTGCCGTAGGGCTGCAATCGAAGGTGTTGCCGCACAATTTCAACGAATTGCTGGATGCAAGCATCGCTTATTTAAAAGGAGAATCCTTCGCTTTGTACCCCGATTTTCAGACCGGCGGCTGGATCGATGTTTCGCGCTATAACGACGGCGAACGCGGCGGCTCGGTGAAAGTGCGCGCCAAAATCAATAAATTGGATAATAAAACGCTGGTTATTACCGAAATTCCCCACGGGAAAACCACCGATACCCTCAAGGAGTCGATCCTCAAAGCCAACGATAAGGGCAAAATCAGAATCCGGAAGGTAGACGATATGACGGCTAAAATGGTTGAAATAGTGATTCACCTTGCTCCCGGCGTTTCGTCCGACAAAACCATTGATGCGCTTTATGCTTTTACCGATTGCGAAATCAGTATCTCGCCCAACTGCTGCGTTATCGACGCGAACAACAAGCCGCAGTTCATGACTGTTTCCGACATACTGAAACACATTACCGACAACACTTTACACCTGCTGAAACTGGAACTGGAAATCCATAAGGGCGAACTACTCGAAAGCCTGCATTTCGCTTCGCTGGAAAAAATATTTATTGAAGAACGCATTTATAAGGATAAGGAATTTGAAAACGCCGGGAATATGGACGTAGCGCTGGCGCATATCGACAACCGTCTGGAACCATTCAAAACGCAATTTATCCGTGAAGTAACCCGCGACGATTTGCTGAAACTGATGGAAATAAAAATGGGACGCATCCTCAAATTCAACAAGGATAAGGCCGACGAATTGATTGCATCCTACCGGTCGCAAATCGAAACCATCGACTATAACATCGCACACATTGTAGCATACACCATCGACTGGTTTGCCCGCCTCAAGGAAAAATACGGCCAAGACTATCCGCGGAAAACGGAGATTCGCAACTTCGACACGATAGAAGCGGCCAAAGTAGTGGAAGCCAACGAAAAACTCTACGTCAACCGCGAAGAAGGCTTCATCGGCTACGGACTGAAAAAGGACGAATACATCTGCAACTGCTCGGATATCGACGACGTGATTGTCTTCTTCAAAGACGGGAAATACAAGATTGTAAAAATCAGCGAGAAAATGTTTGTCGGAAAGAATGTTCTCTATCTCAACGTTTTCAAGCGGAACGATAATCGCACCATATATAATGTGGTGTATCGCGACGGGAAAGCGGGCAGCAATTACATCAAACGGTTTGCCGTAACCGGTATCACGCGCGACAAGGAATACGACCTCACACAAGGCTCGCCCAACAGCCGCATCCTGTATTTCACCGCCAACCCGAACGGCGAAGCGGAAACCATCAAGTGTATCCTGAAACCCAAGCCCCGCCAGAAACTGCTGGTTTTCGACCGGAATTTCGGCGACATTGCCGTCAAAGGCCGCGCCTCGATGGGAAACATCCTCACCAAGGCGGATATTCACAAAATAACACTGAAAACCAAAGGCGGATCTACCCTGGGCGGTCGTCAGGTATGGTTCGATCGCGATGTGTTGCGTGTGAATTACGACGGCCGCGGCGATTACTTAGGCGAATTTTTTGCCGACGATTTGATTCTGGTCATCACCGGCAACGGCGAGTTTTATACTACTAATTTCGATTCGGGCAATCACTACCAGGGCGAAATCCGTACGATAGAGAAATTCAATCCCAACAAAGTGTGGTCGGCTGCTTTATTCGACGCCGACCAGCAGCATTTCCCCTACCTGAAACGCTTTGTTTTTGAAGTGAGCAGCCACCGACCGCAAAGTTTTCTGGGCGAAAATCCGGCTTCAAAATTACTTTTGCTGACCGATACGGTTTATCCCCGCATCGAAGTGCTGTTCGGAGGGCACGACGCTTTCCGCGACCCGCTGATTATCGACGTCGAAGATTTTATCGCCGTCAAAGGTTTTAAAGCCAAAGGGAAACGGATAAGCACGTTCACCGTGGATGAAATCAAGGAAATCGAACCGGAACGTTTCCCCGAATCGGAAGCAGGCGAAGCGCCTCAACCAACTATTGATATCGAACCGGAAGAAGACGAGCCGGCGGTTTCGGAACTGATCGACCAGATTACAGGACAACAACGTTTATTTGAATGAAAAAGAAGCTATTGCATATTATTCCCCTATGGTTCGTTGCTCTTGCTTGTTACGCTCAGGAAGAAACGCCCCTTCCGCTGACCTATCAATCCTTTCTGATAGGAGGCGGCACGACTTCGACCTACGATTCCTACTTGTCACCCCTGAAATATTCGGGAATGAATATCGGCCTGCTGGGCGAACGAATGAAAACTCCCCGTCGGTGGAAAGGCCGTATCGCCACCCAACATTTCTTCAATCTGGAATTGGCCGACACCAAAAACCCCTCCGGATCGGCCCAGTCCTATGTCGGCAGCTTAGAATACGATTACGGCCTGTACTACCGCTTGAATCCGGTACGTAACATCCAGCTTTATACGGGATTGCAGGGCAACCTTTCGGCAGGTGTGATTTATAATTTGCGAAATACAAACAATCCGGCCAATGCCAAGGTCGGTGCGAATCTCAATCTGTCGGCGATGGCCATTTATGCTTTCCAAATCAAGCGGCAACCCATCCGGTTGCGCTACCAAATGAATGTGCCGGTGGTCGGTGCGCTTTTTTCGCCGGAGTTCGGGCAATCGTATTACGAAATCGGATTGGGCGACGAAAGTCAGTTAATCTATCCGGCCGCATGGCACAACCGTTTAACAATAAGGAACATCCTGTCGGTAGAAATTCCGCTGAAAGCTTGCACACTGCGCATTACCGGCATGAACCGGCTCTATCAAACGCATCTGAACGATTTGAAGACGCAAATCCTATCCAATGCGGTTTATGTAGGGATTTCTAAGTATTTTCATACCGTTTCGGGTAAGCAAACGGATAAAAACAAATACCGTTATGTTTTTTAATCATCGTACGATAACGATTGGCAGGAGATGGCGCTTTCCATCCGTTCGGATAGCAGGGTTTGCCGCTTGCCTTTGCCTGCTGGTTTCCTGTATGGAAATCGAAGAATACGACAACACGCCCCGCGGCAATTTTGAAGCGCTGTGGCAAATCCTGGACGAGCATTATTGTTTTTTTGAATACAAAGGCATCGACTGGAACCGGGTGTATCGCGATTATTCCAAACGCATCCACAACCAGATGGGGCACGAATCGTTTTTCCTGTTGCTCGACGAAATGCTTCAGGAACTGAAAGACGGCCATGTAAATCTTTCTTCCGCTTTCGATGTAGGCCGGTACTGGAAATGGTTTGAAGATTATCCCGCCAACTACCGCCAGGAACTGATTGACGCTTATCTCGGAACAGATTACCACATTGCCGGCGGACTGCGCTACAAAATCCTGAACGACAACGTTGGCTATGTGCGCTACGCCGATTTTTCGTCTGCTATCGGGGAAAGCGGCTTGGATTATGTGATCGACAAACTCAGCCTTTGTTCGGGAATCATTATCGACGTCCGCAACAATGGCGGTGGTTTGTTGACTAATTCCAATAAACTGGCTGCCCGTTTTTTCAACGAAAAGACGCAGGTCGGTTACATCCAGCACAAAACAGGGAAGGGACACAACGACTTTTCCAAGCCCTACCCAACCTACGTTAAGCCGTCGACCCGTTTGCGTTTCCAGAAACCGGTGGTTGTGCTAACCAATCGCAAGTGTTACAGCGCGACCAACGATTTTGTCAACGCCATGCGCTATGCGCCCAACGTCCTCCTTTTGGGCGATAAAACCGGCGGCGGAAGCGGCCTGCCGTTTTCGTCCGAATTGCCCAACGGCTGGTCGGTGCGGTTTTCGGCCTGCCCGATGTACGATAAAGATATGCAACAGATTGAATTTGGCATCGATCCGGATAGGGCTGTCAGTCTTTCGGAAGCCGACGCCGAAAAAGGCAAAGACACATTGATAGAAACCGCCAGGCAACTGCTGGGTAAGTCCCAATAGTAAATGAATATTTTGACATAAAATTTGCAGAAATAAAAAAAAGGCTTATCTTTGTCCCGTAAAATCGCTGATAAACAGCGAATACATGCAATAGTTTACAATAACAGTTACAAAGCAAACGCAAGAAGGGCATGTACGGAAGCGCAGAAAATAGGTATACCGGCAAGGGGGTTCACTCCCTTGTTATCGGGGTATATAACGAAATGGAACTCCTAAAATCCCCCCCCATGTAATTGCGATTCAATAAGTTACACAAAATCATCTCTGCTTCAAACGATTGAAGCAAGCGAAAGAGTAACGACAAGCTCGTTCGGTATTCTTCCTGTTGGGAAGAAATACCGGACGGGCTTTTCTATTTCTGCCAGAATTTTTTTTATTTATAAATCCTAAAACAAAACAAGTATGTCAGTGAAGTATGTAGTAGTAGAAAGAAGAAATCCGCAGCAGTCGGAAGAACCGAAAAAGTGGTATGCACAGGCTCGGAGCAGTGGCGAAAT
>JAISYG010000068.1 GCA_031270075.1 Dysgonamonadaceae bacterium | reverse complement strand
AAAGATATAACAAGAACAAATCGTTCAATACAATTTCGGAATTTACTTCACCCGAATATTCGTTGGGAAGAATACCGGCGGTTATTTTAATCCTGTCGCCCCTCGTCGAGCGGGGTTTTCTCTCAATTTCATCCTGTTTTTTTGCATTTTTTTCGACAGCCTTTAAGGCGGTTTTTGTGACGAGGGCGTTTCAAAAGGTAAATTCCCTACGGGAAATGGATAAAATAGAAACGAATCTTTTTTCTATTGATATGAAAAACCTATGGCTTAAATGCGGATAATTATGCCGTTAGGCATTTTATATCAATAGAAATAATTGACCGTCCTTTTCTAAAATAGCCCAGAGGGCTTTCATATATTGCTTTTGAAACGACCCCTTTTTGCTTACTTGAGTTGCATTTACTATTTGAACTGATCTCTTATGGAAAAAGTTTGTATAAAATTTTCAATTTCTTAGACAAATTTATACCTTTGTCCCATATAATAACAACGGATAAAAACAACTCGCATACAATTTTGAAAATCAATCGCCTATTAATAACAGGAATTATAGGATTTTATTCTGCGTCATTACAAGCGCAGGATACTATTTTTTCAGAGCAAGACAGCATTGCGATTTCCGATGGATGGATCCCATTGGCGGATACATTGGCATTAGATTCGTTACCCGGCCTGCAGAAAACGAAAGTTTTTGTACCGAATCCGACGAAAGCCACCATTTATTCCGCTATCTTTCCCGGATTGGGGCAGATTTACAACCGGAAATACTGGAAATTGCCCATCGTTTACGGAGCAGCCATCGGTTGCGTGTATGCCATTTCATGGAATGGAACGCAATACAGGGGATATAAAAACGCTTATGCGGATCTCTTCGACGGCAATTCGGAAACCAACAGTTGGAAAGCGTATAATTACAAATATTACGGAGGAACCGACGAACAACCCGAAAACTGGAACACTTCGGCGCTCAACGGATTTGCCGGCCGCCTGAAAAACGGAAAGGATAATTTCCGCCGAAGCCTGGAGTTGAGTTACATCGTTTCGGTAGGTGTCTATTTTCTTTGTATGATTGATGCTTATGTAGACGCTCACCTGTTTGAATTTGACGTCAGCGAAGATCTGAGCTTCAAGATGGAACCGGTTTTGTTTGAACGGACAACAGCGAGTTCCCGCTCTTTCGGATTGCAGTTCAGTATGGCATTTTAAATGAATTGAATAATAAAAAGATAATAAGGTATGAACAAAACGATTGTATCTCTATGCATGTGGGCATCCGGCATCTCCGGTATTCTGGCTCAAGACACGTCCCGGTTAATTACCCTTCCGGACAATGAAGAACCACCGGTTATCATCGAAAACATAGAAGACGAAAACTTGTTTATCCCCGAAAGCTGGGATATGGATTTAGATAGCTTGATGAACGCTTGGCATGTACAATATTATGTAGATAAAAATGCTCATCCGGGTTATCGAGATGCGGTTACCGCCAGCGACTCGGTCTATGCCGAACGCTTATCGAAACTGAATAACATTATTGCTTTGCCTTATAACGATGTCGTTCGCCGGTGCATCAACCTGTACGTCGACCGGCGCCGGACCATCGTCGAATACATGCTGGGATTGGAAAATTTTTATTTTCCACTGTTTGAACAAGCGCTCGACACCCACCGTTTACCCCTTGAGTTGAAATATTTGCCTGTTATCGAATCGGCGTTAAATCCTACCGCCTTTTCCCGCGCCGGCGCCTCGGGACTGTGGCAATTTATGATTGGTACCGGAAAACAATACGGATTGGAAGTCAACAGTTTGATAGACGAAAGGTGCGATCCGGTCAAATCGACCCAAGCCGCTTGCGCCTACTTGAAAGACTTGTACGGAATTTACGGCGATTGGTCGCTGGTGCTGGCCGCTTACAACTGCGGTCCGGGCAATGTAAATAAAGCGATCCGGCGATCCGGCGGAAGCACCGATTACTGGAAAATTTATCCTTACCTGCCACGGGAAACCCGACTCTATGTTCCGCTCTTTATAGCCGCCAATTATGTGATGCATTATTATGCCCACCATCAACTGTACCCGGTGCCGACCGTATTGCCGATGGCTACCGATACCGTGATGGTCAACCAAGCCATCCACTTCGACCAGATTGCCGAAGTGTTGAATATGGAGAAAGACCTCCTCCGGGCATTAAACCCGCAATACAAACGGGAAATCATTCCCGGAAACTCCCAGCCCAGAGCCATCCGATTACCGGCACTGCAAGCTTACGCTTTCGTAGAAAAGGAAAACACGATTATAAACCATCGCAAAGACGAATTACTTGCCGGTCGCACGGAGAACCATCATCCGGAAAAAATCGTCCATAAAGTACTAAAAGGCGAAACCATACGAGCCATCAGCGGCAAATACGGCGTAAGCACTGCCAATATCCGGAAATGGAACAAATTAAAATCCAATCGCTTAGCAACAGGCAGGCGATTGACCATTTATGTAGACAATGGAGGATACGCCCTAACGCCCTCTCCGAATAAAACGCCCTCTCCTCCAATCGCTTCTGCCGAAAAGGCCGTGAAGCAAGAAGTTAAGAATCCGGTACCCGATAATTCAACCGTTGAATATAACCGGTACAAAGTCAAACCGGGCGATTCGTTTTATTCCATCTCCAAACATTACCCCGGTTATTCGCCCACCGATATAATGAAACTCAACAATATAAAAAGTTCCAAACTTAAAATAGGGCAATACATCAAAGTGCCCAAGGTGTAAACATGAAAGAAACGGAAGACGAACAGGTACAAAAAGCGTATGAGGTTCTATTAGATAGTTACGATCGATCCAATCACCGGAAGAAATTCGATATTATCAATAAAGCTTTCAAATTTGCCGACCAGGCTCACAAAGGCGTTAAACGACGCTCCGGCGAGCCTTATATCCTGCATCCTATAGCGGTCGCTCTGATTGTCAGCGAAGAAATGGGATTGGGTTCGACTTCTATTTCGTCAGCCTTGTTACACGATGTAGTAGAAGATGCCGATTATTCCGTAGAAGACATCCGGAATCTTTTCGGAGATAAAATCGCCCAAATTGTAGACGGATTAACGAAAATATCCGGTGGCATTTTCGCCGAAGCGGCATCGGCACAAGCCGAAAACATGCGTAAACTGCTGCTCACCATGTCGAACGATATCCGTGTGATCCTCATTAAAATCGCCGACCGGCTACACAATATGCGCACTTTGGGTTCGCTTCTGCCGGCCAAACAGTACAAAATTGCCGGCGAAACCATGTATTTATACGCTCCGTTGGCGCATCGTTTGGGATTATTTTCCATCAAAACCGAATTGGAAGACCTGAGTTTCAAATACGAACATCCGGAAGAATACAGGCAAATCGAACAAAAACTGGCGGCCACAGCCGGCAACCGCGAAAGGATATACGGCAATTTCGTTGCGCCACTGAAAAAGAGCCTCAAGGGATTGGACTACCATTGTAAAATGCAGGAAAGGGTTAAATCCATTTATTCGATTTGGAACAAAATGCAATCCAAGAATGTGGCTTTTGAAGATATTTACGATATTTTTGCCGTTCGCATCATTTTTGATCCGAAACCCGACATGGACGTCAAAAAGCAATGCTGGGATATTTATTCCGCTATCACCGATCTCTACAAATTAAAGCCCGACCGGATACGCGACTGGATCAGTCATCCGAAAGCCAATGGTTACCAGGCGCTACACGTAACGGTTATGGGCCCCGACGGGCAGTGGATTGAAGTACAGATTCGGAGCACCAAAATGGATGAAATAGCAGAGAAAGGATTTGCCGCCCATTGGAAATACAAAGAACACGGCGAAAATAAAGATATTCAGGAAGAAACCGAACTCGACCATTGGCTGGCGCGGATACAGGATATTCTGGAAGCGCCCAGTCCCAACGCTATGGATTTTCTGGATACCATCAAACTCAACCTTTACAGCGCCGAAATATTTGTTTTTACACCCAAGGGCGAAATTAAAACTTTACCGCAAAATGCTACGGCGTTGGACTTTGCATACGAAATCCACAGCAATGTCGGCGACCATTGTATCGGAGCCAAAGTCAATCATAAATTAGTGCCTCTGAGCCATAAATTATTGAGTGGCGATCAAGTCGAAATTCTGACTTCCCGATCCCAACATCCTCAAAGCGAATGGCTCCAGTTCGTTACTACCGCCAAAGCCAAAACAAAAATCGAATTGGCACTCAAAAAACAACGGAAAGCGAAAATCAAAGAAGGGGAAACCCTGTTGATGGAAATCCTTGAAAAAGCCGGTATCGAAGTTTCAATTCCCATTTTGGATAAATTTTGCTCCTACTATGGTTATTCCAAGAAAGATGATTTGTTTTACGCTGTAACCGAAAAACTGATAGAAATACCCGACAATCCGCGAACCTTGTTAAAAGGAAATACGGACAATTTCTTGGTTCGTTACATGAAAAAAGCGTTTAATGTAGGTAACGCCTCGAAAGAAGATGTGGAGAAACTCACCGAAAACTTAGCTCAAATACCCATCGAACAGATAGACCGGAAAAAAACCTATCTGCTGAAAGAAGAAGAATTCCAGAAAAATTTCACCACCCAACCCTGTTGCCATCCCATTCCCGGCGATGATGTATTCGGCTATATTCAGGATGACGGACGATTGGAAATCCATAAATTGTCGTGTCCCCCGGCATTGAAACTGAAAACCCGCTACGGCGACCGGATTGTTTCCTGCGAATGGGCGCGGCATAAAACATTCTCATTTCCCGCTACCATCGAAATCAAAGGAATTGACCGCATTGGTGTGCTAAATGATATTACTCAGTTAATTACAAACGATTTATCGGTTAATATGCGTAAGTTGACCATCGAATCCCAAGACGGCTTCTTTAAAGGGCAAATCGAGGTGTCTATTCACAACGTGGATGATATTAACCAACTGTCGACTCGTTTGCAGAAAATCAAAGGGATTAAAAATGTCGTTCGTATAGCCAATTAAGAAACAATCATCCCAACATGTTACGCATCAGTCAATGTTGCGTTGTCCTGAAAGGACGGCGTGATATGGACCGGTATGTAACAATGAGTGATTGAAATCGTTTGGTGTGTATACTTTGTGCGGTAGAATAGCACCTTAAAAAAAGATTCAGCGTACTTTCAATTAGTAAATGCGAAAAACAGCAGATAAAAGAAGAAGGAAAGTAATGCTGAAAGAGGGTGTGTCATAATGAAGATTTTGACACACACTCTCTTTTTTGTCTCGTTTTTTCAAAAAAGCTCTTAGGCTGCCCATTTTCGTCCGATTTCTCTTTCAACCAGATTTAGAGCAAT
>JAISYG010000060.1 GCA_031270075.1 Dysgonamonadaceae bacterium | reverse complement strand
ACAGTCATAACGGCGTAAAACAAATCAATGCAATAGATTGGTTGTTAAATTATTGAGGAAAAATTTTATGCCCACAATCATTCTCGGCGACATTCACGGCACAACATTTTAGAAAACGGTTTTTACGCACGCAGGAATCAATCACAAGTGATTTGTAGAAGATTTTGGCGGCAACCTCACGCGCAATATTGCCGCGCAACTCAACCACACTTCAACAAACTAGCGCGATGCCCTGCGTCAAATCGGCGACCGAAACACAATCGGCGGCATTTTTGTGGCAGGTTTTATGGAATTGCGCGAGCCGTTGCAGGGCTTCACGCAAATCGCGGGACACAATCGCGTGAAAGACATTCATGTACATGCAAATAACGGCGGACGCATTATCTTTTGCGACTGCCTTTGGAACGGGCATTATCTGAAAATCTAATTGCTGTATTTCCCGATGTTGCGCACGCGGGTTGTCGTAGGCAAGCAGCAGATGAGGCGCCTTACAGAGGTCGAACATGTCTTACGAGTGCGGCAAAGTCAATAAAAACCCCGAAGTATACCCCACCCCCGATTGCGCCAAGGCTTCGGGCGTTCCTTCAAACAGGATATATCCTCCGCCTTTGCCGCCTTCGGGTCCCATATCAATCACGTGGTCGGCCGCCTGGATAACGTCTGTGTTGTGCTCGATGACAATGATGGTATTTCCTTTGTTCACTAAGCGGTTAATAACGTCGAGCAAGACTTTGATGTCTTCAAAATGCAGGCCAGTGGTAGGTTCGTCCAACACATAGAGCGTTTTTCCCGTATCGCGTTTGGCTAATTCGGTGGCCAGTTTCACCCGTTGACTTTCGCCGCCGGAGAGCGTAGTGGAAGACTGTCCCAGTTTGACATAACCCAACCCAACATCCTGCAATACTTTGATTTTATTGTAGATATGCGGCAGGTTCTCGAAAAATTCCACCGCCCGGTTAATGGTCATATCCAACACATCGGCAATCGACTGGCCTTTGTATTTCACTTCCAAGGTTTCGCGATTATAACGCTTTCCCTGGCAGGCTTCGCAGGGCACGTACACGTCCGGCAGAAAATTCATCTCAATGGCTTTGTATCCGTTACCGCTGCACACTTCGCAACGGCCGCCTTTTACATTGAAAGAAAAACGTCCGGGTTTATATCCCCGGATTTTTGCTTCCGGCAAACCGACAAAGAGGTTCCGGATATCGGAAAAAATCCCGGTATAGGTGGCGGGATTGGAACGGGGCGTTCGCCCGATAGGCGACTGGTCTACACTGACAATTTTATCGATATGTTCCAATCCTTCGATTTCGCGATAGGGCAGCGGGTCTTGCAACGAACGATACAATTTCTGACTGATAAGCGGTTGCAAGGTTTCGTTAATCAACGACGATTTGCCGCTTCCCGAAACACCGGTTACGCAGATAAACTTCCCTAAGGGTAAGGTAAGGTCTATATTTTTTAAATTATTGCCGGTAGCACCTTTCAGAACGATGGTTTTCCCGTTGCCTTTGCGACGCTTTTCGGGAATGGCGATGAACTGTTTCCCATTGAGGTAGTCGGCAGTCAGCGTACTGGCCTGAAGCAGAGCTTGGGGTGTTCCCGTAAAAACCACTTCTCCGCCTAAACGTCCGGCGCGGGGGCCTAAATCCACGATGTAATCGGCATTCAGCATCATTTCCTTATCGTGCTCCACCACAATAACAGAATTGCCGGTATCACGCAATTGTTTCAATGATTCGATCAAACGGGCATTATCGCGTTGGTGCAGGCCGATGCTGGGTTCGTCCAGAATATAAAGCACATTCACCAACTGTGAACCGATCTGGGTCGCCAAGCGGATGCGTTGGCTTTCGCCGCCCGACAATGAGGCCGAAGCGCGGTTGAGCGTCAGGTAATCCAACCCTACATTCAATAGAAACTGTATCCGGCCGCGGATTTCTTTCAGGATTTCCGTAGCGATTTGCTGCTGTTGCCTGTTCAAATGCGGTTCCAGTCCGTTCAGCCATTCCGACAATTCGAGAATATCCATTCCGGCCAAATCGGCGATATTCTTGCCGTGGATATAATAATGGAGCGCTTCCTGGTTCAATCGTTTTCCCTGGCACTCAGGACAAACGAAAGTACGGATAAAGCGGTCGGCCCATTTTTGCGCCATGGCGTTGTCCTGTTCCTGCAGGGAGATGATGTATTTGCTTACCCCGTCGAACGACAGGAAATAATTGGAATGATTTCCCAGCGACCCGTTTTTGATATGCAGTCGTTCCTCGGTGCCGTTCATAATATCGTCGATGGCTTCTTCCGGAACGTCCTTTAATGGGGTTTTACTGTCGACGCCGTACTTTTCGAGGATGGCTTCCACTTGCCAGAAAATCAGGATATCGCGGTATTTTCCCAAGGGAACGATTCCGCCCTGGTAGATGCTCAGTTCCGGATCCGGGATAATCGTTTTCATGTCGATACGGTTAATTGTACCAATGCCTTTGCATCGCGGACAAGCGCCTTGCGGCGAATTGAACGAGAAATTATGCGGCGCCGGTTCGCTATACGCCAGCCCGGTGGTGGGACACATCAACCGGCGACTGAGGTGCCGCGGCGCATCCGAATCCTTCTCCAGAACCATCATCAGTCCGCCGCCTTGCCGCATAGCCACACCGACACTCTGTTTCATCCGTTTCTCATCTTTCGGATGAATCAATAACTTATCGACTACTACTTCGATGGAGTGATTTTTGTAACGGTCGAGCTTCAATCCCGGAACGATTTCGTACAATTCACCGTCGATACGGACATTGAGGAAGCCTTTTTTTCGCAGTTGCTCAAAGAGTTCCTTGTAATGGCCTTTCCGGTTGCGTACCACCGGCGCCAAAAGGTAGACTTTTTTGTTTTCGTACTGTTCGAGAATCAGGTGCAGGATTTGTTCTTCCGTATATTTCACCATTTTTTCGCCGGTAACGTAGGAATAGGCTTCGCCGGCGCGGGCATAAAGCAAACGGAGAAAGTCGTATATTTCGGTGGTTGTACCCACCGTCGAACGCGGACTGCGATTGGTCGTTTTCTGTTCAATCGAAATCACCGGACTTAAACCGGTAATTCTATCTACATCGGGACGCTCCATATTGCCCAGAAATGTGCGGGCGTAAGACGAAAAAGTTTCGATATATCTCCGTTGGCCTTCGGCGAAAATCGTATCGAAAGCCAGGGACGATTTTCCACTGCCGCTCAGTCCGGTAATCACCGTAAAGCGGTTACGGGGAATTTGAACGTCAATATTTTTCAGATTGTGTACGCGGGCGCCCAATACATCCACACAATCAACCCATGGCTCTTTTTCCATACTCAGAAAACTTCTTTTTTCCATTTAAATAATAACTCCAGATAAGGCTTTGCGGCAGCATGGTGTCCGGTATTCCGATTGGGTTTTGTTTCAGATTTTCGTTCCGAACCGCCTGATATTGCGCTTTCATGCGCAGGAAATCGCGACGGGCTTTGCAGATAGCCCAGGCGTTGTGGCATTCTCCTTTCAGTAAACAATGAATCGCCGATAAATAATCCAGGAAAAACCGCTTCCGCATCACTTTTGAATAATAAGGATCGGGCAGATTTTTATACAGCATCAACAAATTGTTCCTGAAATTCAAATAATCTTTTTGTGGATTGGCTTTTTCCAGCGTAGCTCCCCCCACATGGTAAACCACCGATTGCGGTAGACAGACAATTTGCTTGCCGCAGGCGTTCAAACGCCAGCAAAGGTCGATTTCTTCCTGATGGGCGAAGAAAGCCGCATCGAATCCTCCGGCGTCTTTAAATTCTTGCAGGCGAATAAACAGGCAGGCACCGGTAGCCCAAAAGACCGGAAGGACGTCGTCGTACTGACCGGCATCGGGTTCTATCCGGTTCAGAATGCGCCCCCGGCAAAAGGGATAGCCGTTTTTATCTAAAAAACCGCCACATGCTCCCGCATATTCGAAAAGCGTTTTGTTTCTGTAAGACAGGATTTTCGGTTGTAGGGCGGCAACGTTGTCGTGCGCTTCCAGATAATCGATACCGGTACGCAACCAGTCCGGAGTAACTTCCACATCCGAATTCAGCAGGACGACGTATGGATAATTCAAGTCGGCCAATGCGCGGTTGTAACCTTCGGCAAAACCGTAATTCCAACCCAAAGCCTGAACGATAACGGAAGGATATTGGTTTTTTACAAATGCGATGGAATCGTCCGTCGAACCGTTGTCCGCCACGATAATATCGGCTTCATCCGGTGGCGAATACTGCAATACCGACGGCAAAAATTGTTCCAGCAATTTTCGACCGTTCCAGTTCAATATGACAATCGCAGTTGGTTTCATACTTGACGGAATATTACCTCCCGTTCATTCAAATTTTCCAGAGTGATTTTTATCAACCGGTTTATCCATTGCGGATTGTAACCGGCTTCCACTTTAATATAGTTTTCCGTAAAGCCGTGCATTGTATTGCCCCGTTTCGTATGTTCAAACAAGACCTGATGTACGCTTCCTATTTGGGAGCGGTAAAAGTCTTTCAATTTCCTGTCCGACAATTCCAACAATCGCCGACTGCGTTCTTGTTTTTCCTCCGGCGAAACGGCCGGTTCAATTTTCAAAGCCATCGTTCCCGGACGTTCGGAATAAGGGAAAACATGGAGTTGCGAAAAGGGCAACGTTTCCAGAAACCGTTGCGTCTGTTCAAAATAGTCGGGTGTTTCTCCCCGCATTCCGACAATGACATCTATCCCAATAAAGGCGTCGGGCAAAACGGTACGTATTTTTTCGATTTTCGACCGGAAGAGCGCCGTATCGTATTTTCGGCGCATTAATTTCAGCACTTCGTCCGAACCAGCCTGGAGAGGAATATGAAAATGCGGAGCAAAATGTTGGGAGTGAGCAACAAAATCCAGTATCTCATCGGTCAGCAGATTGGGTTCGATAGAAGAGATGCGGAAGCGTTCGATGCTTCCCACTTTATCCAAAGCGCGGATTAAATCGAAGAAGGTTTCACCGGTGGTTTTTCCGAAATCGCCAATGTTGACGCCTGTCAAAACAATTTCCTTGCCGCCCTCGCGACCGGCCGTTTCGGCCATTTGCACCAATGCTTCAATTTGTCCGTTCCGGCTTCGACCGCGGGCAAAAGGAATAGTGCAAAAAGAACAGAAATAATCGCAACCGTCCTGCACTTTCAGGAAGTGGCGTGTACGATCGCCCTGCGAACAGGAAGGGACAAAGGTATGAATGTCTTTCTCCCATATATAATCCACGCCTTCGATTTGCTTTACTTCTTCGGGTTTCAGTTGGGAATAACAACCGGTAACAATCATTACGGCGCCGGGATGCTGGTTTTTAATGCGTCGAATGGCTTGCCGGCATTTTTTATCGGCCAGTTCGGTAACGGAACAAGTATTTACGATACACAAATCGGCTTGTTCGCCGATAGCGGCGCGACGGATTCCCTGTTCTGCAAGGTATTTCCCAAGCGTCGAAGTTTCGGCAAAATTTAGTTTACAGCCTAATGTATAATAGACTGCTTTTTGACCCTGAAACATGCTTGTGTTGATTGTCATCTTTTTGCCCGTTTTTGAATTTGCAAAGATACGAAAAAAGCATTTACTAAGCAAGCATTGATAATCCGCGGGTGCAAATCACATGAATTAAAGAAAGAGGTCGCCTACTCATTGTAAAGGTTTTAATCTGAAACAATCCGGAAAATCGAATATGCCGAATTGTTTTCGACTTCGCACCTAGCTGTATATAATAAAGCTCTGGAAAAACTGTAAGGCAACCTCTCTTTCTGTTCTACCACAAAAAGGATGCCAAACCAAATAAATAAAATACCATTAAGTTAATAAATCGTTTAATTAATAGGTCTTTGTATTTTTTTTCTAAAAAAAACTTTAAATATGTTGCACAACACACAAAAATAATAATTATCTTTGTATCGAAATTTCCATAGAGGGAGGTTTTGTAACAATTTATCAACCGTTTTAATTATTACGAAATGAAAAAGTTAGTATTATTTGCTGCTGTTGTTGTAGCTATTTCTTTGAGCGCTTGCAAAAAAGCCGCTCCGGCTGTAGAGCCCGTACAAGAAGAAGTCATCACTGTAGTAGAAGAACCCGCTGCAGGAGAAGCTGTTGAAGCTCCTGCCGATTCTACCGTAGCTGAAGAAGAAGCTGCTCAATAAATGTTGAGAAAAACAGGCAAAAGTTGAAAACTGCTTCGTTAAAAAAGGAGCAGTTTTTGTTTTTTAAATAAAAAAGCAGTATCTTTGCGCGCCGATTATTATTCAATTAAAGAGAAAGATATTTAGATTATTAATTTACAAAAAATTAAAGCAAGTGGATACTTTAAGTTATAAGACCATTTCTGCAAATAAGGCAACTGTTAATAAAGAATGGGTGGTCGTAGATGCAAATGGACAACACGCCGGACGTTTGGCATCCAAAGTGGCTAAACTTCTAAGAGGTAAGTATAAACCCAATTTCACGCCCCACGTTGATTGTGGTGATAATGTGATTATTATCAATGCAGATAAAGTGGTTTTGACGGGAAACAAGTGGACCGACCGGATTTATCTTTCCCATACCGGTTATCCCGGCGGACAAAGAGAAAATACGCCGGAAACACTTTTCAAAAAAAGCAGCGATCGTTATTTGCGGAAAGTCGTCAAAGGAATGCTTCCAAAAAATCGTTTGGGCGCCCAATTACTGTCGAATCTCTATATTTACGATGGAACAGAACACAAACATCAAGCGCAACAACCCCAATCAATCGATATTAATTCACTTAAATAGTAATAATGGAAGTAGTAAATGCATTAGGAAGACGTAAAGCCGCCGTTGCTCGCGTTTACGTCAAAGAAGGATCCGGTAAAATCGTGATCAACAAACGCGAATTTGAAACCTATTTCCCCTCCTCGATACTGCAATATGTGGTGAAACAACCGCTGAACAAGTTAGGTGTTTCCGACCAATATGATGTAACTATCAATTTACAGGGAGGCGGTTATAAAGGACAATCGGAAGCCGCCCGTTTGGGTATCGCCCGCGCTTTGGTGAAAATTAATCCGGAGAACAAACCCGCTTTGCGGTCGGAAGGTTTTATGACTCGCGATCCGCGTGAAGTGGAACGGAAAAAACCGGGACGCCCCAAAGCTCGCAAACGTTTTCAATTCTCGAAACGTTAATCTGCTTCTGTCATTCCGTGCTTGGATACGGAATCCCATCCTATTCGGGGGATGGCGGAGCATGTCCGCCATGACAAGTAAGCCGGAGTTTAGCATCTAAATCGGTAGGACTTATCCGGTAAGGATTTATTAGGATAGCTACCTAAAGATTGATTAAAAAAGAAAGTAAACATTAAATAATTAAACAATGTCAAGAGTAACATTTGAACAACTATTGGAAGCCGGTTCGCACTTCGGACACTTGAAACGGAAGTGGAATCCTGCTATGGCTCCCTACATCTTTATGGAACGGAACGGTATCCATATCATCAATTTGCACAAAACGGTTGCAAAAATAGACGACGCTGCCGCAGCGCTCAAACAAATTGTCAAATCGGGACGTAGAGTGCTGTTTGTGGCAACTAAAAAACAAGCAAAACAAGTGGTTGCCGACAAAGCACTTGCTGTTGGGATGCCATACGTTACGGAACGTTGGCCGGGCGGCATGTTGACCAACTTTCCTACCATTCGCAAAGCCGTCAAAAAAATGAGCAATATCGACAAAATGGAGAAAGATGGTACATTCGACCAACTATCCAAACGTGAAAAATTGCAGATTACCCGTCAACGCGCCAAATTGGAAAAGAACCTGGGTTCGATCGCCGATTTGAACCGTTTGCCTTCAGCTCTGTTGGTCATCGACGTGATGAAAGAACACATTGCCGTTGCAGAAGCGAATCGCTTGGGTATCCCGGTATTCGCCATGGTCGATACGAACTCCGATCCCAGCAATATCGATTTCGTCATTCCAGCTAACGACGATGCGACCAAATCCATCGAAGTAATATTAAGTGCGCTGTGTGATGCTATCAATGAAGGCATAGAAGAACGGAAAGTAGAAAAAATCGACGCTCCCGCTTCCGAAAACGACGATGAAACGCCTGCCCGCCGGGAACGGAAAGCAAGACCCATAAAGAAAGCCGTCATCGCCAAAGAGGATGAAGAAGCTTTGAACGCGAATATTGTAAGTAAATATAAAGTAGAAGAAGACTAATTTTAACAAGAAAGGTATTTTTATTATGGCAGTAACAATGGCGGACATTCAAAAACTCCGCACAATGACAGGGGCCGGAATGATGGACTGTAAGAACGCTCTTACAGAATCGAACAGCGATATAGAAAAAGCGATTGAACTGATTCGCAAACGCGGACAGGCAATTGCGGCAAAACGCAGCGATAGGGAGGCTTCCGAAGGTTGTGTTTTAGCAGGAACAACCGACGGCTTTGCAGCAGTAACGGCTGTCAAATGCGAAACCGACTTTGTAGCTAAAAACGCTGATTTTATCGCTCTTACAAAGAATTTTCTTGACCTCGCGCTCGCGCAAAAACCTGAAAATCTGGATGCTCTGCTGGCATTAACGATTGACGGCAGAACGGTTGCAGAACTCGTTACAGAGCGTTCCGGTATTACGGGCGAAAAAATGGAATTGTCGGATTATGTTTTTGTAACCGGAAGTACGGTAACGTCTTATATTCATCCGGGCAACAAATTAGCTACAATCGTTGCTTTTGCTGAAAAAGACGCCGAATACGAAACCATTCACGGCATAGCCATGCACATTGCAGCCATGTCGCCTGTGGCTATTGACGAGGCAGCAGTTCCACAAAAGGTAAAAGACAGCGAATTGGCAGTGGCTATCGAAAAAACCCGGGCGGAGTTAGTTGCCAAAGAAGTTGAAGTTGCGCTGAAGAAAGCGGGCATCAACCCCGCTCACGTTGATAGCGACGACCATATCGAATCAAATATGGCAAAAGGTTGGATTACAGCCGAAGAAGCTGCAAAAGCGCGTGAAATTAAGAAAACGGTTTCGGAAGAAAAAGCGGCCAATCTGCCAGAACAAAAGGTTCAGGCGATTGCAAACGGACGTCTGGCGAAATTCTACAAAGAATATACGCTCCTTGAACAAAAGTATGAAGGCGGAAGCGATGAAGCAGGAAAGATTACAGTGAAAGAATTACTTGCTAAAAAACATTTAACTTGTACCGCTTTTAAACGAGTAAATCTGAACGTAGAGTAATTGATTTCTATAATAAAAAAGAAGACCGGTCTATGGATTAGACGGTCTTCTTTTTTGTTTTCCTTATGAACATTTTGGCATAAATAGTGTTAGTGTAGTATAAACAATTAAAAAGTATGAAACGAATTTTCTTTTATGTGATGACAAGCGTTATGACTTGTAGTATGTATTCCTGTAAAAGCAGTCAACAAACGGATACAGGAATGATTAGTCCAGATGTGGAAAATTACCGCGAAACTTCGCAATGGACAGGCACTTATTACGGCACAGTGCCTTGCGCCGATTGTCCGGGAATTGATCTGGAACTGACGTTGAACTCCGATCTGACGTATTCGATGAAATGGACTTATCAGGACAGGCAGGGAGTTTTCCAGAATTCCGGAAAATTCACGTGGAACAAAGCGGGCACACAAATCGACCTGAAAGATATCAAGAAATACGGCGCTTTTGAACATTTCCTTGTACAAGACGAAAAACTTATTTTGTTGAGCCTGACGGGAGATCTAATGAGTAGCGTAAATATGCACAACTATACATTGACGAAAACAAAAGCGGTATCCGCTTCAGACGGTTTAATCAACAAATACTGGAAATTGGTTGAAATTATGGGACGTCCGGTTACTGCTTCCGAAGCTTACATCCAATTCAAAGTCGACGGAACGGTGAACGGCAATCTGGGTTGCAATACTTTCAACGGAAATTACACTACTCCGCAAGAATTGCGAATCCGTTTTTCCAATTTAACCAATACGCTGAAAATGTGTATCGACATGCGTATTGAAAACGATTTGACGGAAGCGCTGAAAACGGCCGACAGTTATAACCTGAACGACAATCAACTGATTTTGAATCGAGCGCGCATGGCTCCTCTTGCACGATTTGAAGCAGTGTTTCTGTAACAATTATGGATTGAGCAGCTTTTCCAACTTCAATAACTCGTCGCGATAGTATGCCGCTTCCATAAATTCCAGATTTTTAGAAGCTTCTATCATCAATTTACGGGTTTGTTCCATTGTTTTTTGGAGTTGGCTTGGGGTCATGGTTTGTACAATGGGATCGGCGGCAATCATTACAGTCGTTTCCGGTTCTACATAAGCCTTGCTTTCAGCAAAAGCCGTATTGGCCAATAAAGCGGAAGATTGTATACCTTTCCGGATTTGTTGGGGAGTGATGCCGTTCTGCTCATTATAAAGCAATTGTTTTTCTCTTCGCCGGTTGGTTTCGTCGATGGTTTTCTGCATACTGTCTGTCATTTTATCCGCATAGAAAATGACTTTCCCGTTAATATTGCGGGCAGCGCGGCCGGCAGTTTGCGTCAAGGAACGGTGCGAACGTAAAAAACCTTCCTTGTCCGCATCCAGAATCGCCACTAAGGAAACTTCCGGCAAGTCCAAGCCTTCGCGTAACAAATTGACGCCAATCAGGACATCGAAAACGCCTTGACGGAGTTTTTCCATAATTTCTATTCGCTCCAAAGTATCTACATCCGAATGGATATAAGCCGTTCGTATCTCCATGCGGATAAAATAGGCATTCAACTCTTCGGCCATTCGTTTGGTCAAGGTAGTTACCAACGTACGTTCGCTCTTTTCGGTTCGTTGACGGATTTCTTCCATCAAATCGTCGATTTGATTGAGGCTGGGACGGACTTCGATTACCGGATCCAATAATCCGGTGGGACGAACGACCTGTTCGGTTACTACCCCTTCGCTCATCTGCAATTCAAAATCGGCCGGTGTGGCGCTCACGAAAATTTTCTGCGGGGTAACCGCTTCAAACTCATCGAAAGTCAACGGCCGGTTGTCGATAGCAGCCGGCAAACGGAATCCGTACTCCACAAGATTGATCTTCCGGGAATGGTCGCCGCCGTACATCGCTCTGATTTGCGGAACGGTTACATGACTTTCGTCTATTACCGTAAGAAAATCTTTGGGAAAATAATCAAGCAAGCAGAAAGGCCGACTGCCTGCAGGACGTCCATCGAAATAACGCGAATAATTTTCGATGCCCGAACAATATCCCAACTCCCGAATCATTTCCAAATCGTAACTTACCCGCTCGTAGAGTCGTTTGGCTTCTTCCAATTTCCCTTGGGAATTAAAAAACCGCACCTGCTCCCCCAAATCTACATCAATTTCTTGCACCGCCCGGTTGATCCGTTCCTGAGTGGTAACGAAAATATTCGCCGGATAAATATCGTAATGGTCAAAGATTTCCATTGGACGGTTGGTGAGCGTATCGAACGTATAAATCTCGTCGATCTCATCGCCCCAAAACAGTACTCGCAAAGCCGTATCGGAGTAAGCGAGGAAAATATCCACTGTGTCGCCGTTGACACGGAACTTACCCCGCGTAAATTCAACCTGATTACGGGAATAAAGACTTGCTACCAAGCAATGCAGAAATTTATTTCGCGAAAAAGTCATTCCGCGACGGATGGAAATCACATTGTCCCGGAAATCTTCCGGATTACCAATACCATATAAACAGGAAACGGACGAAACGATAATCACATCTTTTCGCCCTGACAATAAGGCCGAGATAGCGGAAAGCCGCAACCGGTCGATTTCGTCGTTAATAGACAAATCTTTTTCGATATACGTATTTGTTGTAGGCAGATAAGCTTCCGGTTGGTAGTAATCGTAATACGAAACATAATATTCTACCGCATTGTGTGGAAAAAAGGTTTTAAATTCGTTATACAATTGGGCGGCCAATGTTTTGTTGTGGCTCAACACCAAAGCCGGTTTCTGCAATTCTTTTATGACATTTGCAATGGTAAAGGTTTTTCCCGAACCGGTAACTCCCAACAATACCTGGTAGGGTAAATCTTGTCTTACCCCCTCTACCAACTCCCGAATCGCCTGCGGCTGGTCGCCTGTCGGCTGATAGTCGGATATTAATTCGTAGTCCAAATTATTTCATCAATACTTTTGCCCGTTCGATGTATTTTTCGATAGAAGCTGCTTCCGGCGATTGCGGATATTTGGATTGAATGGTTTTATAAGTTCCCAAAGCCGCTCTGTAATCACCCAGACTTTCGTACGCGATCGCTTCTTTATTCAGGTAAACCGGACTTAACAAGGAACTGTTAGCCAAATCCGCCGCTTTCCGGAAAGCGGCGATGCCTTCCTTCACATTTCCTAAGTTCACTTCACAATCACCGATGGCGCCGATTACCTGTGCGGCAAACAGTTGGTCTTTTCCTTTATAGCTTTTCAAACTTTGCAAAGCATCTTCGTAAGCGCCTAATTGGTATTGGCACAAACCGGCGTACGCTTTAGCCAGATTAGCCGAAAGGGTACCGCTGAATTCATCCATCACACCCAAAAACCCAATATATTCGATGCTGTCGCCATTCAAAGCCTTTTCCCACTGTTGGTTGGAGAAATAATTTTGACCCGGGAAAAGGGCTGCTTCCGCATTTTTCTCTCTGGGAAGCAAATAATAATGACGCATAGCGATGATACCGATGACTATGATTATCACTACAGCCACAGCAATCAGTATTTGCTTCAGGTATTTATCTACAAACTGGTCTGTTTTTGAAAGAATTTCACTCACGCTTTTTTCAGCCTGTGTGGATTGTTCGCTCAATTTCGTTTTCTTTGCCATATAGCGTATAAATTTATTTTTATTCGTTTGGAATGCAAAAGTACATCATTTATAAGAATAAATAAAATTTTTCATGGCTTTTTTTTCGGCTTGTCCGGTAAAAGGGTTATATTTGCGGAATGAAATTTCTGTTTGTAGTTCAAGGAGAAGGACGGGGACATCTCACACAGGCCATTACGCTGCAAAACATGCTGACGAAAAACGGGCATGAGGTTGTTTCGGTTTTGGTAGGCAAAAGCAATCACCGCGAATTGCCGGCTTTCTTTTTTGAAAACATCCAAGCCCCGGTGTATCGTTTCGACAGTCCGAATTTTCTTCCTGCCGCTAAAAACAAGAAAGCCAATATCTGGAAGAGTTTTGTTTACAATATTCCAAAGTTTCCTAATTACATTCGGAGCATCCGGTTTCTTCACAATCATATCCGACAATCGAAAGCGGATGTAGCAGTCAATTTTTACGAAATCATGATGGGATTGATGTATGCCGTATATCCGACCCGAACACCTTATATCAGCGTGGCGCACCAATATCTTTTCCTGCATCCCGAATACCGGTTTCCGCCGGACGAAAGCAAACCGGAACTTTTCCTGTTGAAATTGTTTACGCGAATGACCACCCTTCGGGCCAGCCGTATCTTCGCACTAGCCATCGAAAAGAAGGAACCGGTTCCGGGTAAGCGATTGGTCATTGTTCCACCGCTGCTGCGAAAGGAAGTCATGCAATACCTGCCGGAAAAGGGCGATTACTTGCACGGCTATCTGTTGAATGCCACTTATGCAGAAGATATTATCGCCTATCAGCAAGCGCATCCCGAAGTAAAGATGCATTTTTTTTGGGACAAGAAAAATGTTCCGGAAGAAACTGTCGTGAACGAACATTTATCCTTTCACACACTCAACGATACATTATTTATCCGCTACATGGCCGGTTGCAAAGGATACGCCACTACGGCCGGTTTTGAATCGGTATGCGAAGCCCTGTATTTCGGCAAACCGGTGCTGATGGTGCCTACCCACATCGAACAATCGTGCAACGCTTACGAGGCGGCATCGGCCGGGGCAGGAGTAGCATCCGGACATTTCGATTTGGATGCGCTTCTGGATTATATTCCCCGTTATAAAGGGAACGATACTTTCCGCTCGTGGGTGCAGCAATCGGAAAACCTTTGGATGCGGGAATTGGATTTATAGATAGATATCCCAATCCCACATACACCCTTTTCCTGTTTCTTCGGGAACACGAACGTCTATATTCAATCAGATACGACCTTCATCGGCATAAGAATAAAAATTCCCGTCGCAGACAATCACATGATCTTTCAAATCCATATCCAAAAATTTCAATCCCCGTTGCAATTGCACGGTTACCGAGTCGTCTTCCTTACTGGGTTTCGGATGTCCGGAAGGATGATTATGACAAATAATCACACTGGTGGCCAAACGCAATAAGGCTTCCCTGTAAATAATTTTGGAATCTACTACGGTTGCCGAAATACCACCTTGACTGACTTTCAGTTTATCGATCACTTTGGAAGCGCTGTTCAAAAACAAGGCCCAAAATTCTTCGTAATACAAATCGCATAGTAAGGGATAAAAGTATTCATAAACATCTTTACTGGACAGGATTCTTTCGCGATGCAAAATTTCCTCGGCTTTACGACGTTTTCCCAATTCCAAAGCGGCTACAATGCTAATCGCTTTCGCTTCGCCGACGCCTTTGAATTGCATGAGTTGTTTGACGGAAAGTTTCCCTAATTGATTGATGTTGTTGTTGACCGATTGCAGAATTCGCTGTGATAAATCCACAACACTTTCACCCTTACTTCCCGATCCGAGAATAATGGCTAATAATTCGGTATCACTCAACACATAAACTCCTTTGTGCAAGAGTTTTTCACGTGGCCGGTCTTCGGGCGACCACTCTTTGACGGATAGTTTGGCTGGATCAGTCATCATATAGTAAGGTAAAATATGACAGGAAAATGAGGACGTGTTAAAAGTTCTTTTATTATTTTGCTCTACCAATATAAGAACCATTGCGAGTATCCACTTCTATCTTCTCGCCTTCGTTGATGAAAAGCGGCACGCGAACCGTTGCTCCGGTTTCTACCGTTGCCGGTTTTGTAGCATTCGTAGCCGTATCGCCTTTCAAGCCCGGTTCGGTATAGGTAATGGTTAATACCACATGCGCCGGAAGTTCGGCATACAAAATGGTTTCGGAATCGGCATGCACCACCACTTCCGCGCTATCGCCTTCTTTCAGAAAATCCACGCCGGTAATACTATTCTTATCAATTGAAACCTGTTCGTAAGTTTCCTGATTCATAAAATTGTAACCCATCTCATCCTTGTAAAGAAATTGGTAAGGACGCCGCTCGATACGCACTTCATCCACCTTTACACCTGCATTGAACGTTTTGTCGATTACCCGACCGGTGGTTACGTTTTTCAGTTTTGTCCGCACGAAAGCAGGCCCTTTCCCGGGTTTTACGTGCAAAAATTCTACAATATAAAAGTACTGTCCATCAATATCCAGACACATACCATTTTTAAAATCCGCTGTACTTGCCATTTGTTAAATTTTAGATTTTTATTCTTTTATGTTTTGCTTGCAAAGATAGTTAATTTTTCTTTATTCATCCAACAATATTTACCGTTTACCGACGTTTAAGAAATAAAAGTTAATTTACTATTATATGCCGCAAGCTACACAGCCTACTGATATGTGCATTATTGTAACCTATCGTTGTCCGATGCGTTGTAAGATGTGTAATATATGGGCGAACCCTACTATAAAGGAAAAAGAAATTACGCTTGAAGAAATCCGGCGCCTTCCGAATGTGAAATTTATTAATATAACGGGAGGAGAGCCGTTTGTCCGCGAAGATTTGGAACAAATCGTCGAGATATGCCTTTCCAAAGCTCCACGAGTGGTTATTTCTACTTCCGGCTGGTACGAAGAACGGTTGATAGCTCTTGCCGAACGGTTTCCCACGCTCGGCGTCCGCATCAGCACCGAAGGCCTGGCCGAAAAAAACGACGAATTGCGGGGCAGGGCGGGCAGTTTCGACAAAGCCATCCGTATCCTGAAAAAGTTGAAGGACATGGGAATGAAAGATATCGGCTTCGGCATCACCGTTTCCAACAACAACTCGGCCGATATGCTGGAACTGTATCATTTATCCCATTCGCTGGGAATGGAATTTGCTACGGCCGCTTTCCACAATTCCTATTATTTCCATAAATACGATAATGTCATTGAAAACAAGGATGAAGTATGCGGAAATTTCGAGAAACTTATTAATCTGCAACTGAAAGAATCGAGTCCGAAGTCGTGGTTCCGGGCGTATTTCAATATGGGATTGATTAATTATATTCACGGCAATCCACGCCTGTTACCCTGCGAAGCCGGCTTAGTCAATTTTTTTGTCGAGCCTTACGGCGATATTTATCCCTGCAATGGTTTGGAAGAAAGGTTCTGGCAGGAAAAAATGGGAAACATCCGCGAAACGCCCGATTTCCAGGAGATATGGCACAGCGAGCAAGCTGAAAAGGTACGCAGCCTGGTTCGCACCTGCCCGAAAAACTGTTGGATGGTAGGAACGGCAGCGCCTGTGATAAAAAAACACATCCGGAAACCGCTGGTTTGGTCTGTAAAGAACAAAATCCGCAGTTTGGCGGGAAAATCGGCGGTTTTAAACCTGTGTAATCATTGTCGTCCATGCGAATCGCAGTAACCGGAACACGGGGAATACCGGATATTCTGGGCGGCATCGAAACGCATTGCGAAGAAATTTTCCCCCGGATAGCTGCCAGCGGATATGATGTAACCGTTATACGGAGGAAAAGTTACACACACGATCAGCTTCAGGACTACAAGGGAGTTAAACTGATGGATATCCATTCCCCTCACAGCAAAGCGCTGGAGGCGATAGTCCATACTTTCCGCGCCATCCATGCGGCAAAATTCAAACTGAAAGCGGATGTACTGCATGTCCACGCCGTAGGCCCCGCATTAGCTATTCCATACGCCAAGTTGCTGGGAATGAAAGTCGTATTCACGAACCACGGACCGGATTACGAACGGGAAAAGTGGAGTTGGTTAGCCAAATTCATGCTGCGTCTGGGCGAAACCATCGGCGTCCGGTTTGCCGACCAGATTATCGTTATTTCCAAAGTTATCAACGATATACTGCGAACACGGTACGGACGGTCAGACGCCCATCTGATTTATAACGGCATCTCACAACCCCATTTTAACAACGATCCCGATTACCTTCGCTCGCTGAAAATCGAATCGAGGAAATACATCTTAGCTGCAGGACGTTTCGTGCCCGAAAAAAATTTCGACCAATTGATTCGCGCCTTTACCTCCGTGAAAGATAAAAAAGACTACCGCTTAGTGATTGCCGGCGACGCCAATATAGAAGACATCCATTCCATTGAATTGAAACAATTAGCCCGGAAAAACAATGTTGTACTCACCGGTTTTATCAGAGGCGATAAACTGCATACGCTGTTGAACCATGCTTCGGGTTTTGTACTGCCGTCGTCGCACGAAGGACTGCCCATTTCGTTGCTGGAAGCGATGAGTTATCGTTTGCCGGCGATTGTCAGCGATATTCCGGCCAACCGGGAAGTGAACCTGGCCAAAGAAAACTACTTCCGGGTAAACCGGGAAACCGAATTGACGGAAAAACTGCAACAGCACATCCTGCAAGGATACCAACCGGTGCATTACGATATGCAACAGTATAATTGGGATGAAATTGCCGCCCAAACCATTGAAGTTTACCGGTTGCTTAAATAATATCAAGCCGGATTGTTTTTCACCTACTCCACCGCCCTTTTGTTCAGCCCGCTTACTGATAACCCGACGTAATGTTCGCTTTGCTATTTTGTATAGTCAAATGGCTCTCTAATTAGTTGGGATATGAAAATCTCCGTTTCCAAATAAATACGAATCGGACTTGGGTTGTCGAACGGTCGATTATAAGAACAATTATCAAGATAGACTTTCATGCAAATTACAGGCATAAAATTTGATAGAATAAAAAAAAGGCTTATCTTTGCCCCATAAAATCGTTAGAAAACAGCGAAATATATAAAAGCAAACGCAAGAAGGGTATGTACGGAAGCGCAGAAAATAGATATATCGGCAAGGGGGTTCACTCCCCGGTTATCGTGCTCGATAACCAAATGAAGGTGCCGGAATCCCCTCCCTTGGCAGATTGACTATAAATCAGTAAGTTACATAATATTATCTCTGCTTCAAACGCTTGAAGCAAAGGAAGGAATAGCAACAAGTCCGTCCGGTTTTTTTCCTGTT
>JAISYG010000019.1 GCA_031270075.1 Dysgonamonadaceae bacterium | reverse complement strand
TATATTGTGTTTGATGTAAATATCGGCTACACAAATACGTCCCCTTTATGGACGCACCTTACCTATCAGTTTCAGCACGCAGGAATTGTTCATCTTGTTATTAATTCCCTTTCCTTTATCGGCATGTTTCGTTTATTGGAAAAGTTTATAAATAGATGGGTATTGTCCGTATCTATTGTTATAGTCGGGTTTATAGCCTCTTTCCTTTCGATGTACAACGCGCCTACGGTTGGCGCTTCGGCTATGGTTTATGCTATGAGTGGGATGTTTTTCGCAATGATTAATCTCTGTCCGGATATAAGAATACTCGACAAAAAGAAGTTTGCCGTGTTTATTGTTGGAATTGCTGCCTGTTTATTTATTAGCGCATCGAAGGGAAACAGTAACTTTTTCCTGCATGTGTTTTCTTTGCTTCTTGGACTGATTGCGGGAACTGTTATCGCTATTTTCAGGGAAGAGATGTAAATATGACAAAGTTTTTTATCGAAAAGTTTCACATATATTCACAACGATGAAACCCTGATATTTGGGTGTGTGGCAGGCGTTTTAATCGCTCTCGCCCGAAAAAAAACAAAAGATTTCACCCCTACCAATACCCATGCGACCGTCTTACCGGCACCAACCGCTTTTCCAGTAAAATCCGCACATCCGCCAAAACGGAAAACGAGCGATCACGATACACCGCAGCCGTAAGAGGGATCTTTGTTTCCAGCCACCGGTACAGAATGTAAGCAACTATAAACTCTTTTATCTTAATATCCACCGGCCGTGAGAGATGAAAATTCCAGTTGTCGTGCATAGCCAAAGTCAGCGTGTAATCCCTGTCCGCAGAAAAATCCTGCGTTTCAAAATATTCCGGCTCTTTCGGAATCGGTTTAAGATACCCCGATACAATCACCGTAACTTCCGCCTGCGCCTCAAAAAACAACTGCCGGAACAAGATTAAATACTCCTCGTCGAAAACCAGCTGCTCAAACAAACTTTCCTCCTCTTTATTTGCTTGTCTGATGGCAAACAAAGACGATTCGAGTTTCACAGCCTGAAAAATCTCGTCGTGCGAAAAAATAAATTCTATCGGTTTCATATCTTATTGCATCTAAATTCCATCCCGGTACGCATTCGAGTTGGCAAGCATTTTTTGTACAAGCGGATTAACCCTCTGATCCAACTGCTGCTGTATATCTGTCGGAACCAGCGCCCCGTCGGCTTGTCCCGGCTCGCCGTTCATCCCCCCGGCCATCGCCTGCTGTCGGCCGTTAATCGCCTGCAACAATTTATCCGCAAACGGGAAAGCCCCGTTTTCCAACAGCTCGCTCAAGGTAATCTGACCCGCAGAAAACAATTGCATTAAAAATTCATTCATAATCATCCGGTACGCCGGAGTAGAAACACTCTCGGTAATCGACAACTCAAATTCCGTATTCCGCACCTCGTCAGGGTCATAAACAATCGGTTCGTTACGCACACCCTTACCGGCAATATGAATGTAACGCCTGTCCGTGTAAAACTGCTGAATCAACTTCATGTTCTTATAATCCCTCTCCTCGCGCAATTCCCGGTAAGCCTCAAACAACTCCGTAAGCGATGTCGTAGAATTTTGAACCTGTTGTGCATAAAGAGCCGCCGGCGTTCCCGCAGTAGGCGTCCTTCCCTGCATCGCCCCCTGAACACCCGAAATATCTTCCAGCAATTTCAAGTGAATCTGCAACATATCCGCCTGCCCCAGCTGCGATGCATTAGAGGTAATCTGAGCAGGAGGTTTGGCATTCGGATTCTTTTTAGTCGTATAAAGAACCGACCCGTTAAACCGGTGCCACTCGTCCGCAACATCCTCGAAAGTATATCCATCCGGTATCGAAGACTCGTCGATAATCAACACTCCCTTGGCCGCAGCGCGAATCATAAAATCCCATAAGGTAATAATCCGGTTGATATATCTTTGCTGGTCGATAAAATCCCCCACAAACGGGAACACCTGCCCGTCGAAAAAAGGATATACCCGAAACGAATACGGATGACTCTCGTGCCAAAAAGGCGTTTCCCCTTCATCCAAAACATCCCCCTGCGGCGAAAGAAAATAATAATACCAGTAATTATCAATAAACCACTCATACTTGATCAACCGCATATCATCCGGCGCCACACCCTGGCCGGACTGTTCCAGTATCCGTTCCGCATTCTCCTTATCCAGCCTCTCCGATTCGCTCGTTTCCGCTTTATAGTATTCCCCCGTCAGAGAATCATGCACCAGCAGTCTTTCCTTACTCTCTTTTCGCCAAACCTCAATCACCCGGCAACGGGAATCATCCGAAGGAACAAAAAAATCCAGGTCCGCTTTTGTGTCGCGCGTGATATTTTCGAGATATTCCACCGTCTGTTCTTTGTTGCAATAGCCGTAAATCCTTCGTATCGCTTCCGCCCGGTTCCGGTCGCCGAACGCAAATTGCTGCATCACATCATAAAGCCCCACATCGTAAATCTCACCAATCAAATGACAATCCCAATGCCGGGGATCCTGAATATGATTATCGAAAAAAATATGATTATAATTGACGATGTCCGTCCATATATCCATCTTATTATTGCGCCATCCAAAAAGCGATTTAAATGCCGCAAGACCCGTAATCAGGAAATAATTCAAATTAGAACTGTCGATACCCCACAATTTGTTCAACTGGTAAACATACTGCAAAGTCAACGACATCATCTCGCCTTTCATCTGTTTATCCCTGTTTCGCGCAGCACACACCGGCTCCGTCTGCTGTGATTGAAAAACACCAACCACCGAACGTACAATCCCGCGAATACGGTTATTCTGCAACGGAATATTCCCCTGTTCAATAATGCTTCTCCGCTCGGTCATCGTCCGGTTCTTTACGGTTACTTTATCGCCCCACTGGTCTTCAAAAACATACATCTTATTCCGTCTTGATTTCTCACGGAACGCATCCAGCGAAAGCCATGCACGATAAGCATCCATCAACACATCGTTATTTTTCCGGTAATCTTCCCGGCTTCGGACCGTATCTATCACTTTCGTCTGCTTCGGAAAGTACTTCGCCGCTATTTTAGGATTCGCTTTTTGCATATTTCTATTTTTGAGGCGAAAAAACAAAATATCTATCTTTTAGCGGGTCATTGGTATGAAAAAATGATTTACGATTGTCTTTCGTTGCCGACAACTAAAAACAACCAACGACAACCAACGACAACCAAAAACAACCAAAAACAACCAACGACAACCAACGACAACTAAAAACAACCAACGACAACCAACGACAACCAACGACAACCAAACGCAAAAAAAATGCAACGGTTTTCGCTGCATTTTCCTGTTATATCAAACGATTTTATTGAGTTTTTACTCCCGGTTTGCTAAAAAATTCCCGGAAAACACTTCTTTATTCAAAGTACTGCCGCAACTTTACGCACACGGTTCAATTTCTCAATAAAGTTTCCATTTCGTTTGGCAACAATTATGTTGTAGCGTGCCTGCATTTTAAGCAACGGTTCGGCCGGCAAATCCAACACGGCTTCTATGAGCAATGCAAATTCGGTATTCAACGGCCTTTTCGCGTTCAATACTTCGTTAAGTTGCGTATATGGCACGTCCATTTGTGCGGCAAGTTTCCGTTGTGAAATGCCTCGGTACTCAATTTCGTCTTTCAACACTTCGCCCGGATGCGTCGGATAAGCCGGTTCGAGGTTGTTTGCAATCATATTGGGGGCAATGCCCGGAATGGTAATCATATCTATTTATTTATAATGGTTTGACAATTCTACTATATTGCATATTGTGGCAATCGTTTGTTCGCCAACTGTTTTTTCTTCAAATTCAATGCGGTATTGGTCGTTTACCCTGACCGATGATAAGCCCGTCTTATCGCCTTTCAGTTGTTCGTAATTCAAGCCATTGTATTTTTTGAGCACCAATGTGTCGGGTTGGTCAATCATTATATCAATGACACGTATATACTTGCGGATGATAGCGGGTTGAAACCGATGCTTTTTGTCGGTTGGTTTGCCCGTCTGATACATTTCTTGCAAATAATTCTTTTCAAAAGTAACTTCCATATCGTATTGTTTGACGTGCAAAGATAAATATTATCTTTTATATTCACAAAAAAGTGAATGTTTTTTTAATATTTATCCCCATTTGAATTTTTACAGTTTCCTTTCTCTGTATTTCACCCCGGTAGAGGGTGTTGTGAATCACTTTCGACTCGCTGGTGGAAGATTTTTTATATGATATTAGGAAACAACCATACCTGCGCACAGCATTTCCCGTAAAAAGATTAATTTACTCCCTGTCCGCCTCCACCTGTTTCTCCAATACCGGAACCTGTCCCCTATAAAAAACTTCTTCATTCAAAAACCCGGTTTGCCAAAAAATTCCCGGAAAACACTTCTTTGTTTGTACATTTATTTGTACATTTGTACGGTAAACTTAAAAAAACAATGAATCCATGGTAGTTATCAGTCCCACCGAATTAAGAGCCGAGCAAAAAAAGTATCTTGACCTGGCCGAAAAAGAAGAAGTAGTCATAAAGCGAGGTTCCCGTTTAATTTACCTGGTCGTTAAAGAACGAACCATCACCGACGAGGATTTGCAGCGGGGTATAAGCGGAGAAGAATTACTCGGAAGACTTAGACCAAGGATAAAAAAACTCTTTGACAAATGAAGGTTGTATTCGACTCGCTGGTGGAAGATTTTTTATATGATTTGGTAGAAATACTTTACGAAAAGAATTATTTCGAGTTCTACGAAGAAGCGGACGATTATGTTTCCGGGTTAGTATACGATATTACGACATCCATACCCTATAAACTCCAAAGACCCGCCCCGCCCCATTTCAACCGATACGGAAAAAATATGTCATACGTCGTTTTTAAAAAGAATAACTATACACAATGGTACGTATTCTTCAATCAAGAAGACGATATTTACTATATCCGCTACATAGGAAACAACCATACCTGTGCGCAGTACTTCCCATAAAAAGCATAATTGTTTCATTGATTTTTTACTCCCGACCTGCCCCCGCCTGTTTATCCAATTCAATCACCCTGCTTTTTAATTCATTGATACGATTTTCAACGCCTTCCCGTCTGTCCTCATCCAATTCCGGCAAGACGCTCTGCAATTGATTAATAACCTTGATATATTCATTCATTTCAGCATACTTTCTATAATCCAACCTCTTCAACTGTTCATTAATGTCTATATCCTTATTCGTTGCCGATGCCTTCATATAATCCCTTGTTTTCGACATCACCGTTTCAACCTCCCTGGAAATAGCATTATAGTTGGAATGGAAACCCGGATTCATTTTCTCAATATCCGAAACAGAAGCAAAGAACCGTTTAATCGGAGTATCGCGAATTTCAATATTTTCCCCCTTACTCGCCTTATAAGCCACATCCACACTACTCGATAAAAGCGTATACAGACCTCCGGTATAACCTTTAACAAAATGCTCAACCAAATCCGGATGCAGACTAACCTTCCCTTTTTCCACCCCGTTTCCACCGGTCAGATCGTCGGTAAACCTGGCAAAGTCAACCAGCCAACTCGGTGCGTACGCTTCCCCGTCCCTGTTCGTGCGTATTTTCATATACCCCGGTTTGTAAGACTTCTGGTTTTCCTTGTAAATCTTCCCGCCCATAAAATTCCGGTTAGCCACTATCTGCATAACCGGTTTTATAAAATCGGGAGCCATCAACGAAACAAAGGTCGATATACCCGTACCTAAATCTTTCGTCCGAATATCCTTCCACGATTCCGTAACCGAACCGGCCGGATCAGTCGGTATCAAATCGGCAAAATTACTTAAAGCGTCAAACAAAGCATCATCGACTCTTTTCATTCCCAATGTCGCCTGCGCCGCATTATCCCCCAAAGCATGGAATACACGCAATTCCTGTGGCAATGGAATCTTCACAAATCCTTTGCCCGGAACATAGACACAAAAATTATTTTGTCTTTCCCAGTCCGACAACTTCCAATACTCATCCCATCCACCAAACAATGCCGCCAGCAGAGGAGCCAGAAAAGCGCCGGAGGCAGCGTAATGCATCACCAGCACAGTAGCTTTGCTCGGATGCGCCCTCGACGTCCTCACAAAGTTAGAAAAGGCCTGTATCGCAGCATTCACAAACAGGTACAACGGCCGTATCCATTGAGCGCCATAGCCGCCGGCGCCACTCCGGTTAAAGTTAACCGTTACCTCTTTCGCATCCGACACCGATCGAACAATACTCCTGCCGGCTTTTCGACTGGCAAGATACACCGAAAAACGGGTTATATTTTCGGCAAAATCATTCATATTCCCTACCGCATCCGAAAGATGGCGCAGCATATTTTTATGATTCCCGTGTTTTATATCGTACTCAACCTGCTTCTGCACTTTTTCGAGTTCCACGATATGAGAAAATCCCGTTTTTCCCCCATTCATAATAAATTCGGCTAAATAACGGTCTTCCTCTTTGGATATATCACCCTTCCCCCGCAAATGTCTTTGCAATGCTCCCGCCGAAGTAGGAATATTCTTCTGAAATTGCTTCCAATACCCCCAGTCCTCCTTGACGCCGATAATAGACGATGCAAAAATATAATCCCTCAAAAAATTACGAACCACAAACTCCGGATTTCTCGTAGTAAGAAAAGCGGCCATTTCTTTGGTTATTTTCCCCACAGCATTCAAATCCTTCTGAGGAACCTTATTCAATCCGTTGATAGCGCGGGATACCGCCGGATTCCCATGGATATACACCGTATATTCCTTACCATTTTGGCTAACGCGGATAGCGTGTTGCTCCTTTTGAACAGGCTTGATAAACATACCTCCGATATCCAACCGACTTCGTTTTTGCTTGGCAATACCTTTCGCTTCCTTATCCGCCATATCCTTCTCAAAATCTTCGATATTCCGCCGGTACTGTTCGGTGTCTTCGGAATACTCCGCCTCCTGCGGAACACCATTTATATACCACGTTTTGTTAGCCGTAATCAATCCCGTTTTATCCTGTTTCGCCAGCCGAAGCATCGTCTGATTCAGCCCGTTCTTATTGGAAGCCACGATAGCGCTTTGAGCCATTTGGGAGATAAAAGCAAAAGGCGTTTCGGAGCGGCTTCTTCTTCCATAGGCTGTCTTCAATCCTTCAAAATAAGTTCCCATATTCGGCGAATAATTCCACCGGTCTTCAGCCTTTTCGGAATCATGTCCACGCAGCGGTATATAATACTTCCACCGGCCTTTCAATTCATCCATCGTATCTTTATCGATCAATCCGCCTTCCATTTGCTTACGCAGCGAAAAAGTAGTAGCAAGGTTTACCTTTTTCCAAAGTTCATCAATCCTTTCTTTTCCCGCCTTTTCCTCAAAGGCATCAATATATTCCTGTGCACTTTGGCCAACTTCCTCTTCTACCACTAATACGCCCGAATAATCTTTTCTCGGACGCTTGTCCTCGGCAATATCTTTAGCGCTCATAAATGTATTGCGTTCCAAACCATGCTTCAATATAGCATAGTTTTCAATCTCCCGCGAAGTAAATCCGGCATCCCGCAAAGCCTTGACTGCGCTGTTAAGCGGCTTCTGATATTGTTCGTTGTATACGGTCAATTGCGCGTCGTTCTTGCCGGCAAGGTGGGTAGCCTGCATGTAGAAATCGTTGTGATCCTTTATATCCACTCCGGCCTCGCGAAGCACATCAAGAAAATACTTGACTGCAATATGTTCATCTTCCCAGGCATTACGTATCTTAAATCCAATATTTTCTATTTTTTTATCGAGCGCTTTCCGGTGTAGTTCCTTATTCGGTCTGCTTTCGGCAGGGACTGCGTGGAAACGGAGGCTGCTTCCGTTGTCCCCTTCTTGACTTTCAGCGGTTTCCGAAGATGATTTTGCAGTTTCAATTAATTGTTGTATCTTTGCATTGAAATCATTGATAGCATCTTCTTTGCTTTCGTGGTTTGCAAAATCCGCAATCGGGACTTGTCGCACAGCGTTAGTGTTGGAGGCAGTCAGTGGCCCTGCGGATTTTTCTTTTGCCTCAATATCGACTGCTTCAACGGTGTAGATTCTATTGCCGTCTTTCCGGTACTCAACAACAGTAAGCATGACAGGCACATATTTTCCTGTTGTTTCATCAAGCATCAATGAACCTAATCGATGCACCTTTTCAACTTCTTTTCTGCCTTTTGTGTCCGGGTGTGCCACTTCAAATTCGGCGTTCTTAAACAATACATCAATATTTGCAACCGCCTTTGCGTGTAATGCGGGACTGACAGATTGCTGTGTCGCCTCCTGACTTCCTAATTTATCAATACTTTTTCCTGATATAGTTCCTGTCATTCCCAGTTTGCCGTTAGTAATCGGCTTTCCTATCAGTGGCCTAATCAAATCCTGTGCTTCCGATATGGATTTTGCGTTTCGGGGCATTATAGCATTGGCGGCTATCCGTTTGGCGTCTGTTGGATTGGTGTCGGTTTCTTTTTCAGCTGCCTCGACCTGTTCCCTGATGATCTGATTTTCGGGAACGGTTATTTTTGTGCTTCCATAAATATTATTCAGTCCGAAATTAGTGTTGTAACCGATTGCGCCACGACCGTCATAAGCAAAGCCTTTAATATATCTTATTGCATCCGTTACCGTTAAATCAAACTTTTTGGCAAAATCCACAACAAGTTCATCCGTTTCACGGCTGTTCAGTTCGAACTCCGTGTTATTGTTCGACAGGGCGGATTTATACTTGCGTTTTACCCTGTCCACAATCCACCTGTGCATATTGTATCGCTCCTCGTCCTGCCATTTCTTGAAAACGTACGGACGCGGAACCT
>JAISYG010000004.1 GCA_031270075.1 Dysgonamonadaceae bacterium | reverse complement strand
TTAACGTCGCCCTTCGTTAAGGGGTTATCATAGAGATAGGCCCTTACTTTGTGCAAAATGTTTGTAGACATAACACATAAAAATTAAATGGTAAATACTATAGTTTGCGCAATGCGCGGTAAATGGACGCGGTAAATGGTCGACGGTAAACGGTGCACGATAAGGGGATACAACAACCGTTGGGGTGTCGTGTACCGTAGACCGTGTATCGTGCAGCGAATGCACGAAGCAATGAAGTAACCTACTGAATTGTAGCCAAATACATGGGGGGGGGAAACGGCAATGCCCGTTGGGAATCGTTCGGATGGCGATTCGTAGAGCGGATGAATTCCTGTGTGTTTCTTCCTGTGCCGTTCATTCTTTCAAGCTGTTTTACTGTTTTCGCTGGTTTCCAGCGATTTTACCGATGCAAATGTAGTGTTTTATTTTTATTCCATCAAATATTGGTGCGTTTTTTTTCTTGACTACTTGCACTTACCTAAAACCCGCACCAAAGACAATTTCTTTCAAAAGGATTAAAAATTGCATAAAATGGATTAATTTTGTTGTCTGAACAATGAGTCATACAATGCAAACCATTCAAACCATTCAAATTTCCTCCTTGACTGCACTTCCGGATGCAGCCAGGGAATTTATAGCCTCGATGGGCAACCATACTCTTTTTGCTTTCCACGGGGAAATGGGAGCCGGCAAAACTACTTTCATCAAAGCCGTTTGCGAAGCTTTAGGGGTTACCGACACCGTCAACAGTCCCACTTTTGCCATCGTGAACGAATATCGGTCGAACACGAGCGCCACGCCTATTTATCATTTCGATTTTTACCGTATCCGCTCCCTGCAAGAGGCTTGTGATATGGGAATCGAAGATTATTTTACCGGCGGCGCCTTGTGTTTTATTGAGTGGCCGGAAAAAATCGACGCTTTACTTCCCCCCGACACTCTTTTTGTAACCATTGAAACGCAAGCAGATGGAACACGAATCGTCAAGATGTAAGATAGACGAAAAGGAAAAATCGGCATGGAACACGAAGACACAGCGGCGCACAGAAAGAAATTCAATCTAAACACTTACTTATCAATAAAAAACTTCGTATCTTTACGCATTAATAGCGTATTTGTATTTTTTAGTTTATTCCGTATGAAACGATTCATAACTCTTGGATTCCTTGTGTATCTCACCACCCTTTCCGCTATCTCCCAAGTCCGCTTGCCGCAATTGGTGAGCGACGGTATGGTTCTGCAACGCGATACACCCGTTCGGATTTGGGGTTGGGCGGCGCCCGGCGAAAAAGTAACCATCGAATTCAACCGTATCAAACAATCCGTTACGACCGACAACGCCGGAAATTGGGAAATCCAACTTCCTGCCCAAAAAGCCGGAGGCCCCTGTTCGATGACGATTAGCGCAAGCAATGTCATCACTCTCCGAAACATCCTGTTCGGCGATGTATGGCTCTGCTCCGGACAGTCGAATATGGAAACGCCCGTAGAGCGGATAATGAGTATGTTCGGCGACGAAATCAGTCGTTATTCCAATGCAAAAATCCGTTATGTGAAAGTGCCCCTGAGTTATCATTTTCACGAGCCGCAAACGGATATTCTACCCTGTTCGTGGGTAGCCCTTACCCCGGAAACCGCTCCGGACTTTTCGGCCGTAGCCTATTTCTTCGGAAAAGAAATGGTTGAAAAAACAGGCGTTCCCGTCGGATTGCTCAACTCCAGCGTGGGCGGCTCGCCGGCCGAAGCATGGATAAGCGAAGAAGGGTTACAAGCCTTCCCCGCTCTGTTGAACGATATGCGCATTTGCCAATCGGACGAATTTGTAGCCGATATGCGCCGCCTCGGTTCATTGCCCGGACAGCGCTGGACCACCGTTTTGAACGAACAGGACAAAGGCCTGACCGAGTCCGTTCAATGGATGTCGCCGGATTATAACGACCATGCATGGAAAACCATTGACTTATTCGACAACAGTTGGGGACGAAAAAATTTCCATCCGGTCAATGGTGTTTTCTGGTTCCGGAAAAGCGTGGATGTTCCGGCCGCTTTAGCCGGTCAGGAAGCGATGCTCTACATGGGACGAATCGTGGACGCCGATTTTACATATATCAACGGACAACTCGTCGGTTCTACTTCTTACCAATATCCGCCCCGGAATTACAAAATTCCCCAAGGGATATTGCAAGCCGGAAAAAACACGATTACGGTGCGCTTAATCAGTCAAGGCGGATTCCCTGAATTTATTACGGAAAAACCCTATCAAGTAGTATTTAAAAACCGGGAAGCGATTTCGCTCGAAGGCGAATGGAAATACCAACCCGGCGCCTTTATGCCGGCTGTGAGCGGTGGCGGAATGACTTTCCAATACAAACCCACGGGATTGTATAACGCGATGATTGCCCCTTTGAAAAACTTTGCGTTCAAAGGCGTTATCTGGTACCAAGGCGAATCGAACACCGGACGTGCAACCGAATATTACGATTTGATGTCGTCGCTTATTGGCGACTGGAGGAAATTGTGGGGCGACCAACTGCCGTTTTTCAGCGTTCAGTTGGCGAATTTCATGGAACCGGCGCCGTTGCAACAAAACAGTGGATGGGCGGAATTACGGGAAGTCCAACGCAAACTCTCCCAAACCATTCCGCACACGGGGATGGCGGTAGCTATTGATATCGGCGAATGGAACGATATTCATCCGCTCAACAAAAAGGATGTCGGAATCCGTCTTGCCCTGCAAGCCCGCAAAGGGGTGTATGGCGAAAAAATAGTGAGCGACGGCCCTGTTTATCAATCGAAAACCATCGACGGAAACACAATCATCCTTTCTTTCCAAGAGGGTACGGACGATTTACTGCCGGTAGAGGTACCGACAGGCTTTGCCATCGCCGGCTCTGATGGCGTTTACCGCTTGGCCCAAGCAAAAATCCACGGAAAGAAAGTAATGGTCTGGAGCGACGAAATTGCCCAACCCGTCCGGGTTCGTTACGCCTGGGCGAATAATCCGGAGGGAGCCAACTTGAAAAATACAGCGGGATTACCGGCATCACCGTTCCAAACGGAATAACAGGAGCCGTTGGCCGGATAAAAAGCAACCGGCGGATGTAACATAGACGCAAGTAATTCACACATGTACCAAAATCGTGTATCAATTCCGCAAATCTTTGCACTTTTTATATGTCTGCATGTTAAAAAGAGATTCTAATTTTGCAATCAATAGTTTAGGTGTAATCTTAAATTTTATTTTTAACATAATATAAATGATCATGAGGAACATTTTCAAGTCAAAAACAGGGCTTTTATGCCTTTTTCTCTGGTTTCCCGTTTTTTCTTTTGCGCAATCTATTCCGATTACTGGAGTCGTAACGGATGAACGCGGAGAAACACTACCGGGAGTAACTATTTCTGTTCCGGGAACCACCAACGGAACCATTTCCGATAGGGATGGGAACTATCGTGTGGACGCACCGGCCAATGGGAAATTAGCCTTTTCTTACATTGGTTACCTAACGCAGACAGTGAATGTGAACGGACGGCAAGTCATCCACGTTACATTGAAGGAAGACACGCAATCGATAGAAGAAGTGGTAGTCGTCGGTTACGGTACGATGAAAAAGAGCGACCTGACCGGTGCGGTATCTTCGATAAAAAGCGAAGCTATTCAGAAATCCATTCCCACTTCGATTGACCAAGTATTACAAGGTCGCGCAGCCGGAGTGCAGGTACAACAAAACTCCGGTATGCCGGGCGCTACAACCTCTATTCGTATCCGTGGTATCAGTTCGCTGAACACTTCCACCGATCCGCTTTATGTTATTGACGGAGTAGTCATTGCCGGGGGTTCGGGCGACGGTGTTGTTTCCAATCCCTTAAATTCCATCAATCCGGCCGACATCGTTTCGATGGATATTCTAAAAGATGCTTCGGCTGCCGCTATCTACGGGAATCGCGCGGCAAACGGGGTGATTATGATCACTACCAAACGCGGACAAAAAGGCGAAGCCATCGTCAACTACAACGGTTACATGGGCTGGCAACAACTTCCCAAAAAATTGGACGTATTGAATTTAAGAGAATATGCCGCCCACCGGAATGTATTGGCTGAAAACGGAATGATCAATTACAACAATTATTTTGTCCGCCCCGACCTGTTGGGCGAAGGAACCAACTGGCAGGACGAATTGTTCAACACCGCTTTTATGCAAAACCACCAGATTTCTATTGGCGGCGGCAACGATATAAGCGCTTATAATTTGGGTGCCGGTTACTCAAATCAGGACGGTATCGCCGCCGGTTCGGGTTTCAAACGGTTGAACTTGACCGGTAATTTTGATGCCCAGGCCAAGAAATGGCTAAAAGTTGGCGTCAACTTTGCCTTGTCAAACACCTTTCAGAAACTGACCGTTTCCGATCAGTCCCTGGTACAGGTAGCGCTCCGAACGACGCCGGATGTGCCGGTTCGCAATGCCGACGGATCATTTGCCGCTTCCGACGAACAGTTTATGCCGACCAATCCGATGGCGATGGCGATGCTGATCGACAATAACAACGAAACATACGGCATCCGCGGAAATACTTACGCCGAAATAACGCCCGCCGGTACTGTCAATGGATTCAAATTCAAAAGTGAATTGTCTTTCGATTACAATACCTCTAATGGGTATCGTTTCCAGCCGACTTATCGCTTGTCGCAATCGCAATTCAGTGAAACCAATGAAGGGCGGTTTACCAAACAGTACAATAAATACTGGAGTTGGGCAAACACATTGACTTACGACCGTACACTGAACGACGTTCACAAACTGATTGTCATGCTTGGGGAAGAAATCTCCCAATCGGCATGGTCGTATCTGATGGGATTGCGGAACGGCTATCCAACAAACAATGCAACCGATTTGGGGCTTGGCGATGCAAGCACCGCAGCCAACGACGGCTATTCCGGTAATTTGCCGATAGCCAGTTTCTTCGGACGGCTATTCTATTCGTATGCCGATACATATTTGTTGACAACGACTATCCGCCGGGACGGTTCTTCCAATTTCGCACCGGGACATCAATGGGGTACTTTCCCATCCGTGGCATTGGCCTGGAGAGTATCCGAAGAGCGTTTCCTGAAAGACAATGCACTCGTTAATAATTTGAAATTACGCCTCGGTTGGGGTGGTATGGGAAATCAAAACATTAACGACCACTTTTCTTACTTGATGCGATATAATGTGCAAACAACGCCGTGGGGAGCCGGATTATATGCCGACAATATGTACAACGAAAACGTTACATGGGAAACCACCACGCAATGGAATGCGGGTTTTGACCTATTCGTGCTGAATAACAGAATAGAACTGGTTGTTGACTGGTATAACAAAAAAACCGACAATTTGCTGAATAAGCTGTCGGTACCGGATTACCTTCAGTATGGCCGGAATCTGGCATGGGGAAATATCGGTTCGCTGGAAAACAAAGGGATCGAAATGACGTTGAATACGGCAAATATCAACCATAAAGATTTCAGTTGGCGGTCGAATCTTAATTTCTCATTAAACAGGAATAAAGTGATAAATATGGCAACCGACCTGCCGCTGGATGGCCGGGTGGATGACAATGCATGGGGTATGACCGGACAAACGGTGATCAATCGCACCATTACCGGACAGCCGATAGGACAGTTCTTTGGTTATGAAGTCATCGGACGTTTTGAAAAAGCAACCGATTTTTACAGGATTGACGCCGACGGGAATGTGGTACGTACGCCGGTCATGTTCGACTTGCCGATTAATGAAACCAGCGGCGTCTGGATTGGCGACTACATCTACCGCGACTCAAACGATGACGGCGTCATAGACGAACTGGATCGGGTCTTTATCGGTAATCCCGAACCGAAATTCATTTACGGCATCGGCAATACGTTTACCTATAAAAATGTGGATTTAACGGTACAACTTACGGGAGTTTACGGTAACGACGTAGTGAATTATTCCCGCCGGTACATGGAAAACCCGCGACGCAATATTTCCAACCTGTTTGCCACCGCTTTGGATTATGCCAAGCTGGATTTGATCGATCCGAACGGTCCCAACGACTACCGGAATGTAAAGGTAGTAGGAGGCGATCCGCACTCGCCGCGCATGCCACTCTCTACCGCTACATCCGATTATAATTTTGCATTTTCCGATCGCTTTATCGAAGACGGTTCCTATTTGCGAATCCAAAATATTTCCCTGGGATATACCTTCCCTAAACACTGGACGCAGAAAATCGGTGTTTCCAACTTGAAGATTTATGCCAATCTGCAAAACCTCTATACGTTCACGAATTATAAAGGTTTTGATCCCGAAATAGGTGTTTCCTACGGTTATCAAGGAACGATGCTTACCGGTGCGGACAACGGACGTTATCCTTCGCCCCGCATCTATACTTTTGGACTTAATGCTTCATTCTAAAAAACATGAAAACAATGAAAACAAAACAGATATTTTTTCCGATACTCCTTTCGATAGCATGGTTGTTGAGCGCCTGCGACAGTTTCCTGGAAAACAGTCCGAGTAACTACATCGTCGGAGGTTCTCTGACGGAAGATAATCTTCCCCAACTGACGGCTCCGCTTTATAACCGGGCATGGTTTGGCTTCAACAGCAACTTTTATTTCGGTTTGGGCGATGGTATGGCTTACAATCTGAATGCCCCTTATTCCGATTACATTTATCCGTTCAGCGATTTGTCCATTACCGGATTGACCGGTCCTTTGGTAAGCGCATGGGAATCGCTCTACACGGTTACAGGGCGTTCGACCGGAGTGATAAAAACGATTGAGGCGAGTTCTGCCACTCAGGAAGTAAAAAATCAATACATTGCCGAAGCACGTTTCATGCGGGGGACGGCGTATTGGTATCTGGCTTCTCTTTGGGGCAACGTCATTCTTGTGGATGATGAACAAGCGCTGATTAAAAATTCGGTTGTAAATCCGAATCCGAAGAAAGATGTTTATGAATATGCTATGCGCGACTTGGAGTTTGCTGCAAAATATTTGCCCGAAACAGTCGGGCAAGCCGGGCTGGTAACCCGTTACAGCGCTTTCGGAATGCTATCGCGCTTGTACCTGGACTATTCCGGTTTTGTCGCTTCCAACTACGGTGAAAATCCGAATTGCGGTACACGCGACGACGCTTATCTGGATTTGGCGAAAAAAGCGGCCGAAAAAGTAATCGGCAGCAACGCTTACAAACTGATGGAAAATTATGCCGATTTATTCAAAGTGGAAAACAACAACAACTCCGAAACCCTCTTTGCGTTCCAATGGGTACCGAGTTTGAACAGTTCCACCGGTTACGGTTTAATCAACACGCATCAGGCGTACTTCGCATTCGGCTCTATTGTTACGGGCGACGACGCGGCATGGGGTGGCGGCGGAACCGGCTGTCCCTACGATATGATCCGGGAATATGAAACGAATGATACCATTCGCCGGAAGGCTACATGGATGGGTAACGGCGACCATTATCCCGAAATAAACAAAGCCAATGGCGGTTTGACTTACAACGAAGAAACCTTTTCGGCCGCTCCGCGCTGGTTGAGCGTAAAAAAAGGCGTTACCGGTTCAAATAAAGATAATCCGGCCATCGGAAGAATGAATTCGGCCTATGACAACTATATGTTGCGATTAGCGGAAGTGTATTTGAATTATGCGGAAGCCATTCTCGGTAACAATGCCTCGACCGTCGACGAAAATGCTTTGGACGCTTTCAATGCGATACGGGCTCGCGCCGGATTGCCTGCAAAAACAAGTATTACCTGGGAGGATTTGCGGCACGAACGCCGGGTGGAATTTTGCTTGGAAGGACGTTATTGGTACGATTTGGTTGGCCGCGCCTATTACAAGCAACAGGAAATTATCAATTACTTGAACGCACAGAACCGCGGCGTAATAACTCCTTATTTATTTGATGCACCGAACAACCTGCGGATTGATCCGGATCGCGATGCGGGTACCCGTGCAGTAGGTACGGCTACGGCTGCTATTTTCAAATTACCGTATCCCGAATCGGAATTACTTCAAAATCCGAAACTCAGGGAAGCGCCGGTTCCTTTTGAATTTACAGAAGATAGAATTACCGATTTGTTTAACTGATTTAAAATAATAAGCAATGAAAAAATTCAATATAAAATATAGTTGGTTGTTAACGGGATTGTTTGTTACTTCTTGGATGTTCAATTCCTGTGAAGAAAAAGAGGATGGGGATTTGAATACGCCCATAATCATCCATAAAGTATTTTTGGAAAATGCGCAATCGGCCGTTCCCGACCGTGAAGTAAGCTTTGCCCGGCTCGGACAAATTGTCCGGCTCGAAGGAAGCGGCTTCAAGGGTGTAGCAAAAGCGTTTGTCAACGGGAAAAGCTGTTATTTCAATCCGGTATTTGTTACGGATCATTCGATGATGCTGCAGATTTCGGCCGATGCTCCTACTATCGACGCTCCCGACGATGTTCGGAATACGATTCGTTTGGAGAAAAGTACAAACAATGTTATCGTTTATACGTTTGAAATCCGGGCGTCCGCACCGACGGTTACGAGTGTTTCCCACACCATGCCCCAAGCCGGCGACGTGATTACGATCTACGGAACAGGCTTGCAAGGCGTTGAGAGTGTTACTTTCCCCGGAGATGTGGTTGTAACCGACGGTATTGTTTCCGACGACGAAGACGGTAAATATTGTACGGTAACCGTACCGGAAGGCGTGTCGAACGATGGCGGTTCTCTGTTGGTAACCGGCGCAAACGGCGGCGCTTATTCCCCGGCTTACTTCAATTACAAAAACGGATTGTTCCACAATTTCGACGATGTTCAGAATTACGCTTGGGGTTCAAATATAGATAATACGGCTTTGACCGACGTCGTTCCCTCCGATAAAAACCCCCAATCGCAAGGCGGTTATCAAGTATTCAATCCGACGGGAAGTCTTGCCGCCAGTTCCGACCAGCGTTTCTGGCTCAACTCCAACAGTCTGATGGCTGTTATGTCTGCTATTCCGGCTTCGACTTCGGTCAGTGATTGCGGAATACAAATGGATATTTATGTGGAAGGCGAGTGGAATTCGGGAATCATCCGGTTTGTAATGGCCGATGGTTGGGGAGCTTCAAAATATTGCATGCTATATCAACCCGTTTATGTGGGCGGCGCATACAACCAAGCAGCGTTTGAAAATCCGGGCGCTTGGTTTACGATTACTCTGCCGTTCAGCCTCAGTTCCGATTTTGAAGGGAAAACACTCGGCGATGTAATCGCGCAAATGTCGTCGGCTTCTTACAAACAGGCGGGACCTTGGTTTGAAAACAGTGGAATTACCGATGTTTTCGACCCTGTACCTGCCACCGAAAAAGTCTATTTCGACAATATGCGTGTGGTGCCTTTGAATACGCCGACTTACAGCGATTTTCCTGAGGAGGAATAATAAGATAGAACCTAAATCCGCTTAGGTTTTAGGTTAAAAAAAACAACCGCGCTCTTTGAAATAGGGGTTTACCCGTTTTTGTTTCCGGAAATTATTTTTGTATCTTTGCAGAAATAACAAATTGAAACAATAATGATACGAACGGTTTTTGTTCCCGACAATGAAAATGTCGTTTTTTCCGTACCTAAGGAATATGTTGGAAAGCGTATAGAAGTAACCATACTGCCTGCCGACGATATTTTAGTTGATTACATAACACCTGAAAAGAAAAAAATCAGTTTTACATCTGTATCTTTGGATACACGCGGATGGAAATTCGACAGGGAGGAAGCAAATGCAAGATAAATTTTTCTTAGATACAAACCGTATGGATTGATGTCTATTCCAATACCGAAATAGCAAGGCAAGGTATAGCGAGAACCCTTGTGAAAAAGGGAAATACGATACGGTTTTTCATTCTATGACAGTAGGATAGTTTCCGCTGCACTCGAATGTGGATGTACGACGCTTTATTCCGAAGACTTGCAACACAAACAAATAATTGAAGACAAATTAATCATACTCAATCCGTTTGTATAGTTATTAAAAAACTTTTTAGCAACAACGTGTAAACCAATATTTCAAAACGGTTGACACGTTTTTAATTTGAAAGTATAATCATAAAAAAGGAATAAAAATGAAACTGAAATTGAATAGAATAATGCTTGCGACACTGTCCATTCTTATAGTCGGACTGTCATCGTGCTACGACGAAAAGATGGAATGGGGCGATCCCTACAACCATCCGGATGAGGACGATTTGCCTTTGGAATTGCAGGAAAAGATTTCCCGCTACGATGTTTTGAACGCTTACACTACCTCGAAATTAGGCGTAGGTATTGATTTCAATCTTTATCTGACCGACGAAAAGTATCGGGATCTGATCCATCAGAATTTCGACGAAATTACGCCGGGCAACGAGTTGAAACAGTCGTCGTTGATGAAGAATGACGGTACACTGGATTTCTCTAAAGCCGATGACGTGATCGATGCACTGCTGGCCGCACAACTGACAATTTACGGGCATACGCTTGTATGGCATAACCAACAAAAAGCCGGCTATTTCAACACTTTGATTGCACCGACCATTATTCCGGGCACTCCGGGTTCGAGCCTGATAGCTAATGGCGATTTTGAAAACGGACTCGATGGCTGGAACATCCCTTATTACGGCGAAGCAGTAACAGCAAGCGCCGATGGAGGCGTTATCGACGGCGCCCATGCGATGAAAGTAGTCGTAGGCGATTTTGGGGGAGGTAAATATAATATGCAAATCAACAGTCCGGCTTTCCCGATTATCAATGGACACAAGTACGAAATTTCGTTCTATATCAAATCCGAAGGGGAAGGACAGGTGGGTTTGGATTTTCCGAACGACAATCTCTCCAATCAATACCCATGGACCAACGGAACCGACTTGACCACCACTTCTTCGACATGGACAAAAGTTTCCTATAATCCTACCGCTACCCCCGACGGCATGGTTGCTACAGCCGATAATAATGCGATGACTTTCAGGTTGTTGTTAGGTGCAGTAAAAAACGTAACTTACTACATCGATGCGGTAGAAGTGATTGATTTGGATGCCGAACCCGCAGAAGTAAATTATGTGTCTAACGGCAATTTTGAAAAAGGCGACCTTAGCGATTGGACTCCGTCTAATCCGGGTAATGGCATTACCGTAACGGCCGATGCAAAATTTGAGGGAAATTACGGATTGCAAGGCATTGCAAGTGCAACTTCTTCCAACGAATGGGATTTGCAGTTCCAAAGCGTGGAAATTCCTCTCGACCCGGCCAAAACCTACACCCTGTCGTTTTGGATTCAATCGGATAGCGATGGCAAAGGACGTATTTCATTCCCCGGATTTTCTAACGAGTGGCCTTGGCAAAACTGGGACGGATCAGGCTCCGGCGCTTTATTTAATACAAATGCTACATGGAAACAGATTTCTGTCGATTTTACACCCGTATATAAAGACGGTGTGAGTGCAGTGAAATTCAGTTTCGATTTGGGAAAAGTGGCGGGAGTTACCTATTTTGTGGACGATGTGAAAGTAGTTGAAAAAACAGTTGCTTCCAATACCCCTTCATTCAGCGCTTCATACGCAGGACCGATTACTATCGAAAAAACACCGGAAGAAAAGAAAGAAATACTTGAACCTGTTTTCCGGCAATACATTACCGATGTGGCTACCCATTACGCCGGCAAAGTGGCTGCGTGGGATGTAGTGAATGAACCCATGAACGATAACGGAACCTTGCGCACCGGCGAAGAAGATCTGCAATCGACCGCCGTTTTCTATTGGCAATACTATCTCGGTAAGGATTATGCCGTTACCGCATTCAAAGCCGCCAAAGCCGCCGATCCGAATGCCATACTGTTTATTAACGATTACGGACTTGAATCGGCCGGTGGAAATAAACTCGACGGATTAATCAACTATGTCAATTACATAGAAAGTCAAGGCGCCCCGGTGGATGGAATCGGTACTCAAATGCACTTGAATATCAATTGGAGCGATACGACTGCCATCCGAACGATGTTTCAGAAACTGGCTGCAACCGGCAAACAGATTAAAATTTCGGAATTAGATGTTGCGATAGCCAATGCATCCAATCCCGAATCGCCCGTTTCGCCCACAGCCGAGCAATATGCCCAACAGGCCGAATTATATCGTTTTGTAGCAGCAATGTATACCCAATACATTCCTGAAGCACAACGATACGGAATAACCGTTTGGGGTGTTTCCGATAATGAAAACGAACATGAATATTGGTTGAAAAACGATGCTCCTTGCCTCTGGAATGCCGATTACGCTCGAAAGCATGCCTATAAAGGCTTTGCCGACGGATGGGCCGGACGGGATGTGAGCGCCGATTTCAGCGGAAAATTGCTTTATTAAATTTTAAATGGATATATCGATGAAAAAAAGTCTATTTATTTTATTTGCTCTCGTAATGAGCGCCGGTATTTTTGCACAAAACATTCCTTTCGATGGGTATGGAAACGTATTGCTACCGGATTATGAAAGTTACGCCGACGATCAAGTGGTGAAGATTGTATTAACAGTCAGCAACGCCGCACCCAATGAAAGCGTAGGCCCGGGCTGGGGAATCGGAGAAATTGTTCCGATTGGAAATTACGCCGTAAAAAGTTACGAATTGAAATGCAAGGCCGCTTCGACCGAGGGTGCAGTCAATGAATATGAATTTACGATTGCCGATTTGAAAGCATTTGCCAAAGTCGACGGTGTTTACTGGGAAGATGCAGCCAATGGTAACCGGAAAGGGATTGCCATCAACGTATACAACGGCGCCGTTTTAACCGCTATTAGGGTTGGAGCAGCAGTTGTCCCTTCGGCAATTATTCATTTTGAAAGCGATGAAATCGGCACGGTTTATGAAGGAATTGCTTGGTCTTCTGACAATATCACCGCAGTGGTAGAAACCGATCCGGCAGCAGGCACTCGCGGAAAATCGTTACACGTAACCTCGACCAATTGGAATTCGTATCCTAAATTCCCGGTTACTCTTCCTGACGGAAAAACAGTGGCCGACATCGAAAAAGTGCAATTCGACCTTTATTTGGGAACGGGCGGCAGTAGCGATCAAAACACATGGAAATCGGTTGATTGGTTTATCGGCGCACCCGGCGCTTCTTTCACAGCCAATGCAGCAACCGGCCAAGCCAATAATCTGATTACCAACGACGCCACCCAAACATGGATTGCCAAAGAAATGGCCATTACCACCGAAAGCGCCGAATTGCTTGCGCTGAATGCCTTCGATTTCGGTATGGGTCTTTTGGTTGAAAAAGCCGATTATTATCTCGATAACATCGCTTTTGTCTTGAAAGAAAGCAATGGTATTATTTCCATCGCGCTTGCTCCTAAAGTATACGCCGTGAAAGGCGGCATTACAGTGAATGCGCTCAATGAAAAAGTATCCGTTTACGGCATCGACGGTCGTTTAGTAAAACAAACCGTTAGCAACAGCCATACAATACCGCTACCGCAAGGTTTATACATTGTAAAAACAGGCTCGGATAAAGCGACTAAAGTATGGGTGAACTAAGGGAGAAAATCAGGTAAAGGTTGTTTAAAAGTAGCGAAACCGTTATTGTGAGGGCGGTTTCGCTACTTTTGATACACTTTCCTTAAACACCGGCAACGGCAATGCATCACTTCCCCGCTATCACTTGTAGTTTTTAGTTCATATATGATAAGGATCGGATACAAGTTCCGCTCTATTCTTGGAAAAAAACCGGACGGACGGGTTGCCAATCCTTCGTTTGCTTCAATCGTTTTCATCCGGTTGTCCGGCACGATGACAAGGGGGTGCACCTTCCCCTTTGCTGGTATCCATATTTTTTTGTTTCCGTACATTCTCTTGTTGTGTTTCTTATATTGTATTAAATTTCGTTCCCAAATATTCAGTTTATAACTTTCATGGGTCATGTTTCTATGTATACTACAAAAAGTATACCAATCTCAACAAATCGCATCCAAGAAAAGAGTATAATTAATAAAAATTTAATACTTTTGCATCATTAAACCATTTAGATATTTTAGAATAAGATGAAAAAGTATTTTTTATTTCTTGGAATAGTGGCAGGTTTATACGCATGCAGCAGCGTACCTGTTACCGGACGACAACAATTGAGTCTGGTTTCCGATGACGATGTGCTGACTTCGAGTTTGCAGCAATACAGCGATTACATCCAAACGGCCAAAAAATCGACCGACAAAACCGCTACGGCTTTGGTCGAAAAAGCAGGACGGAAAATTGCCGGCGCCGTAGAAGCTTATTTCAAAACAACCAATCAAGAACAACTGATTGCCAATTACCAATGGGAATTTAATCTGATGGACGATCCGCAAGTCAACGCTTTTTGTATGCCGGGCGGTAAAATTGTGGTTTATACCGGTATATTGCCCTATACGCAAGATGAAACCGGATTGGCCGTAGTGTTGGGACACGAAGTAGGACATGCTATTGCCAAACACGCCAACGAACGGATGTCGCACCAAATAGCCGCCCAATACGGTGAAGCAGGCATTGGCCTCTTGTTGTCGAAAAGTTCTTCTACGGTGCAAACCGTCGGATCGGTCGTTTACGGACTGGGCGCCGAAGTAGGCGTAATGCTGCCTTTCAGCCGGAAGCATGAACTGGAAGCCGATCATCTGGGACTGATTTTTATGGCCATTGCCGGATACGACCCCAATGCCGCCATCCCGTTTTGGGAAAGGATGTCGCAACAAGGCAACAAGGGAATACTCGAATTTTTTAGTACACACCCTTCGGACAATACCCGCATTGCCGAAATCAAGAAAGAACTACCGGAGGCCATAGAATATTACGAAGCGGTTTGGGGAAAGAAAAATACAACAACTCCGGCAAGCAAGAACAGCAATAATCAATGGCATTTTTAAACACATTTTATTTGTAAATTAAAATCATACGTATGTTAGCATATATTACATGGACAGCCGACCCGGCTGCTTTTACCATTCCTGTCTGGGAAAGAGAAATCCGCTGGTATGCCCTCGCTTTTGTCGTTGGACTGATGTTCGGCACGTGGATCGTTTCAAAAATATGGAAGCATGAAAAATTGAATATCGACTGGCTCGATAAACTGTTTATTTATGTAGTTGTATCAATGGTAATCGGAGCACGTTTAGGACACATCCTGTTTTACGACCCTATTTCCTACCTGAAAAATCCCTTGGAAATACTGGCCGTTTGGCACGGTGGATTGGCCAGTCACGGCGGAACGCTCGGTATTCTTATCGCTATCTGGATATACTCCAGAAAAGTAACCCATCGAAGCATGTTGTTTACCCTCGACCGCTTAGTTGTACCGGTCGGATTCGTAGCCGCACTGATCCGTTTGGGTAATCTGATGAATTCCGAAGTTTACGGACATCCGACGACCTTGCCCTGGGGATTCAATTTTGTCCGTTCTTCGGAATGGTATTTGCCTCCCATCAATCAACTGCCCTGTCATCCTACGCAATTGTACGAAGCATTTTTCTATATTCTTACCGGTTTCCTTTGCCTGTGGATGTATTGGAAACGGGAAGATTACAAATATCCGGGATTAATCTTCGGCGTTTTCTTAACCGGTATCTTCTTGTCGCGCTTCTTTGTAGAATTTTTCAAAAATATACAGGAATCATTTGAAGAAAACATGATACTGGATATGGGACAAATATTGAGCATACCATTCATTATCGCAGGTATTTGGTTTACATATAAGGGATTGAAAGCAAGGTACAATCGGGTGACAGTGGGACAACAAAAAATAACATCACGAAATAAATGAACGAACAACAGGAACCCTTTCCGAAATTCTTAAGCGAAAACATCGTGGCGGAAGAAGATCAACCCTTGGAAATACGGTTGGACAAGCTGTTGAAAGGAAATCACTTCACCCTGAGCATAGCCGAAAGTTGCACGGGCGGTAAATTAGCTTCCCTGTTTACGGCTATTCCCGGCTGTTCGCAGTATTTCCAGGGCGGCGTTGTAACTTATTCCAACGATGCCAAAGCGGAGATACTGGGCGTTAACCGTTGGGATATTAACCAATTTGGAGCGGTCAGTCAGTCGGTTGTCGAACAAATGGCTTTGGGAGCGCAACGCATTTTTCATTCCGATTGTGCGATTGCCGTTTCGGGCATAGCCGGGCCGGCCGGCGGCACACCGAAAAAACCGGTTGGAACGATTTGGATTGCCGTCGCCTGCCACGACCGGTTACAATCGCAACTCTTTCATCTTTCCGGAGATCGGGGAAATAATATTCTGCGAGCCTGCAACAATGGAATAGCCATGTTGCTGGAATTGGTTCAGAACAATCCATAAAAAAACAGTCCATACTTAAAAATTTTATCTAAATTGAAAACATATTCTAAATTTTCCATTACTTTTGCAAAAAAATATTTAATAAGTGGATTTAAACCCTAAAAGCATGGAAACAAAGATTCCCTACAAGGTATTTTCCGGGAGCAGTTCGCTCTACCTGGCAGAAAAGATTTGCAAAAATTTGAATTGCCCTTTGGGGCAAATGAATAGTGAACATTTTGCCGATGGCGAATTTTCCGTTTCCTACGAAGAATCTATTCGGGGTTACCATGTTTTCCTCATCCAATCGACTTTTCCCAATGCTGACAACCTGATGGAATTGTTGCTGATGATCGACGCTGCCAAGCGGGCTTCGGCGAAGTCGGTGATCGCCGTCATTCCTTATTTCGGTTGGGCGCGCCAAGACCGGAAAGATAAACCCCGTGTAGCCATCGGAGCCAAATTAGTCGCTGATATGTTGAGCGTAGCCGGAATTGACCGGTTGATTACTATGGATTTACATGCCGACCAGATACAGGGATTTTTCAATGTGCCGGTCGATCACTTGTATGGATCCTCCGTTTTTGTTGAAGAAATCAAAAGCTGGAATTTGGCTAATGCCGTCATTGCTACACCGGATGTAGGAGGCACCAAACGTGCCAATTCGTACGCCAAGCATTTGAATATTCCGATGGTTATTTGCTATAAATTACGCAGAAAAGCCAACGAAATATCGGAAATGAAAATTATCGGAGATGTTCGGGGTATGAATGTGATTCTGGTAGACGATATTGTGGATACGGCAGGTACGATTTCCAAAGCCGCCGACTTGATGTTGGCCGAAGGAGCTGCATCGGTTCGCGCCATTGCTTCCCATGCGGTGATGTCTAAGCCCGCTTCGGTACGGGTCGATCATTCGGCGCTGACCGAAATTATTTTCACCGACAGCATCCCTTATCCCAAGAAAAGCGCAAAAGTAAGGGTGATTTCCGTATCGGAATTATTTGCAACCGCCATTCTGCGCGTTTGCAACAATGAAAGCATCAGTTCCCTTTATTTAATCTGACAACGGTAAGTCATCGGCTTAAATCGGCTGCCAATAAATAGATTTTCAAATTGTCTTTTTTGAGCGTTACCGCTGCAGGAAACAGATAATGCGAAGACGCATAATCGACCGTAGTAGAAGTATAAGAGTACGAACTGCTCGAAGTGTAATACGCTACCTCTACCGGAACCAATCGCAATACCAAGGGATCGATATTTGCATCAATTGCATACTGAATGACATTAGCAATATTGCTAAACGTATAAGCATAAGCGGAAGTGTCGAAAGTGGTGAAAAAACTGGTGTTTCCGTCGGCCGTTTTCTGTTGTTCAAAAAAAGTCCGGATAGAATCGGGTTCAATCAACAATAATTTGGATTGCGACATGCTTGCTTTGCTGGCTGCCGTTGTTCCCGGAAATACCCAATTGTATTGCCATTCGCTGGGCGGATCGGCTTCAATGCTCAACCGCACATTGCTGAATTTCCGGTTACCGATCTTTTGTTTGATTTCGTTCATCGGAATGGATATCTGAGCAAAAATACCCGCAGGCGTTTTCAAATACATTCTTTCGGCATCAGACACTTCCCATAACTGTTCGTCATGCGAACCGACATATTCGTTCAATTGAATGATTTCCTTGGTAACATTCAGCACGGCTGCTCCTGTCAGTGTGTCTGTGCGTAAATTGTTTGCCTGGGTAGTGTCTTCCACCTGCCTTGTCCACGACGAATAGATGAAAATACTGGTCTTTTCCACCTCCAATAGGCAACCGCTTCCCAAAGTGGATTGAATGTAGAGGCCGGGGAGAAAATTTGCCAGTGCTTCCGGCGTTTTGAACGTTTGGCGATCCGGATCGTTCAAACAGGCTTTGTACTCATCATAAAACGATTGGCCTAATTCGCGGGACAGTTTAACCGAAACTACTTTGTAATTCCCGTTCGTAATATTGGCCAGATTGAGCGAATCGGATATATTCAAATCGCGGGCCGTATAAGTTTTTTTTCCGAGCGGAGTATTCAGGTCGCAATAATCGGCCGGATTGAGTGGCGTGTAATAATTTTCCGTCAACGGAGTCGTTTTCCGTACCGGGTAAACGGTAACTTCCATGGGCGACAGCGAGTCGCCTACATAGCTGGCATATAAAATATTCAACTGAATGGAATCCACTTTACCACCCGTAAACGCATCTATACTGTCGATTCGTTCCTTAGAGCCGAATCCTTGCTCCGGATAAAACTGGCAAATATAACCCGCTTTGAGTTCGCCGTATGCCGGATCATAAAAATTCCCCAGCAAGCCATTCATGGTTTTAGCGTAAAGCGCCGGATCTTTGACGGTTGTGCCGCTAACCAACAGCGAATCGCCGAAAGTATAGATTTTGTCTTCGTCCGGTTGGATTCCCATTCCCACTCGATCGATAGTATCGTCACACGACACCAAACACATTAAACCGGAAAGGAAACCGATAAATAAAATTCTTTTTGTCTTCATTATTGCCTTATTTGCTCAATATTTGATCGTAAAATTCGTTAAATGCATCAATATAGGTTTCTTCAGGGTAGTATTCGAGGAAAGGAACTTCTTTCTCTTCTGTAGCATATTGCTTGAGAGTCGGATGAATTGTGGGGCTACTCTGTATCACGCCATCCGCAAAATCAATTGCCAATTTGCTGAGGGATTCAAAATCGGCTTTTTTCTCAATCGCCTTCAGGTCGTTGTTTGTGATGCCTTCAATTTTTGCTTTCTGGGCAAAATTGTCCCGGAAAGGGAGTTTGAAACCGTCATCATAAATGGAATAAACGACTTTTGAATTTTTAAAACAGGGGTCGCTTTTGTAATGTTTTTTAATGTATAAAGGTATCAACGCAGTCATCCAACCGTGGCAATGGATTAAATCGGGCGCCCAACGCAATTTTTTGACGGTTTCGATTACGCCGCGGACATAGAAAATGCTCCGCTCGTCGTTGTCGGGAAATTCCACGCCATCGGCATCATGCAAAAGATGCTTGCGTTGAAAGAAATCTTCATTGTCGATAAAATAAATTTGCATGCGTGCGGCTTGAATAGAAGCCACTTTGATAATCAGGGGATGGTCGGTATCATCAATAATCAAATTCATTCCCGAAAGGCGGATCACCTCGTGTAATTGGTTTCGGCGTTCGTTAATCAATCCGAATTTAGGCATGAAAGTACGGATTTCTTTGCCTCGTTCGTGAATGCCCTGTGGAAGCTGCCGTGCAATCACAGACATCTTCGTTTCTGCCAGATAAGGTGAGATTTCCGTTGTAACAAATAAAACTTTTCGCTCTGCCATTTATTTAAATCCTTGATTGAAGCTACAAAGATAGTAAAAAAATAGTAGTTTTGCATCGAAATTTAAAATAAGCAACATGAAATTGTTAAAAACAGTTAGCGAACTGCAATTCGTTCTGGCCGAAAAAAGGCAAAAACACGGTACAATCGGCTTTGTTCCAACAATGGGAGCCTTGCATCCGGGGCATTTGGCGCTGGTTCGGCAGGCGGTTGCCGAAAACGATGTGGTGGTGGTTAGCATTTTTGTAAATCCCACTCAATTCAACGATAAAAACGATTTATTACATTATCCTCGGACATTGGAAGCCGATTGCGAACAATTAAAGGATACAGGCGCAACGATTGTTTTTGCTCCTTCGGTCGAAGAAATTTACCCCGAACCGGACACCCGCCGGTTCGATTTCGGAAATTTGGCCACGGTAATGGAAGGAAAATTCCGTCCGGGACATTTCAACGGAGTAGCACAGGTGGTGAGCCGGTTATTCGATATTGTAAAACCAGATCGCGCTTATTTCGGGGAAAAAGATTTTCAACAGTTGGCCATTATTCGCGCCATGGTCAAACAATTGGATTTTCCCGTTGAAATAATTTCCCATCCCATTGTCCGTGAAGCGAACGGATTAGCCATGAGTAGCCGGAACACCCGCTTAAGTCCGGAATTGCGAAAAAATGCGGTAGAAATTTCCCGCATCTTATTTGAAAGTCAAAAGAAGAAAAATCAACTTTCTATTCCTGCGTTGAAACAGGAAGTTATCGACCGGGTGAATGCGGTTGCCGGTTTGGAAACGGAATATTTTGAAATCATCGATGGCGATTCATTGCAGATAGTAAATGACTGGAATGACTCCCCTTTTATTGTGGGTTGTATTGCGGTACATGCCGGAGAGGTGCGATTGATTGATAATGTTTTCTTCCGGTAGCCTCTTTTTTGCATTTTATTGCGCAAAAATAAATACATTTGTATCCATTTATCTGTTTGAATGAAAATCACTGTTTCAGTAACCAACGATTTGGTAACAGACCAGCGCGTACACAAAGTTTGTATCACGCTGATGCAGAACGGGCATGAAGTTAAATTGGTCGGCCGGCGCTTCCGGACAAGCCCGGAGTTGAATCGTCCCTACCTTTTCCACCGGATGCGACTATGCTTTAATCGATCGTTTTTGTTTTATGCGGAATATACGGTCCGCCTGTTTTTCTATCTGCTGACCGATAAAACGGATATGTATCTTGCGAACGACACCGATACTTTGGTCGCTAATTTCTTAGCGTCCCGGATTCGCCGGAAACCGTTGACATTCGACGCGCACGAAATGTTTCCCGAACTGCCCGAAGTTATCCAACGGAAATTCGTGAAAACCGTGTGGACAAAGATTGAAGACTGTATTTTTCCGCGCCTGAAACGAACATATACCGTTTGTCAATCCATTGCGGACATTTATAACCAAAAGTACAACATGAACATGCAGGTGATTCGTAATATTCCTTTCGCTCAACAGGAAAACGGAACACAAACCAGGCAAATGGCGCGAATGGATGCAAAAGGAAAAAAAATCCTTTTGTACCAAGGCGCTGTGAATGTAGGACGGGGAATTGAATGGATGATCGATACCATGCCTTATCTGGACGAATTTGTCTTTTATGTGATAGGCGACGGCGATATTTTAGAGGAATTAAAGGAACGGGTGAAGCGTGCAGGTCTGAACGACCGCGTCTTTTTCACCGGACGAGTGCCTTTTGAACAACTTCCGGCTTATACCGCTTGCGCCGACATTGGAATTAATCTGTTGGAAAATAAAGGACTGAATTATTATTATTCCCTTCCCAACCGGATTTTCGATTATATCCGTGCAGGCGTTCCCGTCCTGGCCAGCGATTTTCCCGAAATACGGCGCATTGTGGCGCATTACGGCATAGGTACGCTGGTAGATTGTTACGACCCGTCCTTTTTAGCCGTAACCATCCGGCAAATGGCTGCACAGAAAAAGAACGAAACGGGATTTGCAATCGCCAATGCCGAACTGACTTGGGAAAACGAATCGAAAGTTTTACTCGAAGGATGCCATTCGGAATAAGTTGCTTGACAAAAGCAAGGGAAGTGCCCATCGGATACCGGTATCGGTTCGCATGGATTTGAGAAGATACGGGTTGCAAAAGTTTTACTCCGCGTTCTTTGTTTTGATTCTTTCATAAAATATTGTAACTTTGTGCGCTTAAAAAGCAAAAAACAAACAACGTGGCAGAAACAAAGTACATTTTCGTTACAGGTGGCGTAGTATCTTCATTAGGAAAAGGTATTGTCGCCGCTTCTTTGGGAAAACTCTTACAAACCAGGGGTTATAAAGTTACCATTCAAAAATTCGACCCGTATATCAATATTGATCCGGGTACACTCAATCCCTACGAACACGGCGAATGCTACGTAACCGAAGACGGCCGCGAAACCGATTTGGATTTGGGACATTACGAGCGGTTTCTTAATATTCCTACTTCCAAAGCCCATAACATCACCACCGGCCGGATTTACCAAAATGTGATTAATAAAGAGCGGAAAGGCGATTTTCTGGGAAAAACGGTTCAGGTGGTTCCGCATATTACCGACGAAATTAAACGCAATGTACGCTACCTGGGGAAAACCGGTAAATACGATTTTGTGATTACCGAAATCGGCGGCACTGTAGGTGATATCGAATCGTTGCCCTATATTGAAAGTATCCGTCAACTGCGTTGGGAATTGGGAAGAAATTGTTTGGTTGTTCATCTGACGTATGTTCCTTATATTGCAGCCGCCAAGGAAGTCAAAACCAAACCCACCCAACATTCGGTAAAATTGCTTCAGGAACAAGGCGTTCAGCCGAATGTTTTAGTATTACGCACCGAAAAAGAATTATCGAAAGCAACCTGCCGGAAAGTAGCTCTTTTCTGCAATGTAGAAGAAGATGCGGTCATTCAATCCTACGATGTGCCCAGCATTTATGAAGTGCCGGTCGTTCTGGCCAATCAGGAAATGGATACCATCGTTCTGCAAAAATTAGGCATACAGACAGACAGCCAACCGGATTTAACCCGATGGAAGATCTTCCTCGAAAACATGAAAACGGCCACACAATCCGTAAAAATCGGTTTGGTCGGCAAATATGTGGAATTGCCGGACGCCTATAAATCCATCAGCGAATCGTTGTTGCAGGCCGCTACCTATCATCACCGGAAACTGGATTTGCGTCTGATTCATTCCGAAAAGATCAACGAAAAAAATGTGGAACAGCTGTTGTCGGATTTGGATGGCATCCTGATTGCTCCGGGCTTCGGACAGCGCGGCATCGAAGGCAAATTTACTGCTCTGAAATATGCCCGCGAACACAATAAACCGACTTTCGGCGTTTGCCTCGGTATGCAATGCATGGTAATCGAATTTGCCCGCAACGTGTTGGGATTGCACGAGGCCAATTCGACCGAAATGGATTCCATCACGCCGTACAAAGTCATCGACTTGATGGAAGAACAGAAAAACCTGACAGTTATGGGCGGATCCATGCGTTTGGGCGCCTACGACTGTAAATTAGATAAAGGTTCCAAAGCGTACGCAGCCTATCAAAGCGATTGCGTACGGGAGCGCCATCGCCACCGTTACGAGTTTAACAACGAATACCGGCCGGCGTTTGAAGCCAAAGGAATGCAATGTACCGGTATCAATCCCGATACAGGTTTGGTAGAAGTGGTGGAAATCCCGGAACTGAAATGGTATCTCGGCACACAGTTCCATCCCGAATACAACAGCACAGTGGTTAAGCCCAACCCATTATTCATGAGTTTTATCGAAGCAGCTATCAATTAAAAGTATGGACAAAAATACAATTATCGGTTTTATACTGATTTTATTAATCATGGTGGGATTTTCCTACCTCAACCGTCCCTCACAGGAACAAGTCGAAGAGCAAAGGCGATACCAGGATTCGATTACGATGGTTCAACACCAGCAACAGGCAGCGGAAATAGCCAATGCCTTAGTCGCCGAACAACAGGCAACAACGATTCTTGCGAATGAAGCCATTCCCGATTCCGTCAAACAGACACAGTTGCAGGATATGTACGGCAACTTCGGCGTTTCGGCTCAGGGAACGGAAGAATTTATCACCCTGGAAAACGATTTAATGGAAATCCGGCTTACCACCAAAGGCGGACGTATCTACTCGGTGCGATTGAAAGAATATACCAATTATTTAGACGAACCCCTCTACCTGTTCGATGGCGACGAATCGAATTTTGAAATGACGGTCATTACTGCCAACAACCGCGTGTTGACTACCCGCGATTTCTATTTTGAAAAGGTTTCCGGTTCAAACCTTCAAACCGTTTTGCGACTGAAGGCCGGCGACAATCGGTCGATCGATTTTGTTTATACCTTGCATCCGGACGATTATATGGTGGGGTTTGAAATCGTTCCCAACGATATTCAAACCGAACTTTCGCCGGCTATGCGTACCCTGGATATACAATGGATGCAAAAAATTCGCCAACAGGAAAAAGGACGAAGCTTTGAAGACCGTTACGCCCGGCTCACTTACAAATACCTGTCCGACGATGTGGAAGAATTGCGTGAATCGAAAGACGATATGCGCGACGTTTCCAACCGCCTGAAATGGATTGGCTATAAAGACCAGTTCTTTTCATCGGTTTTCATAGCCGACGAGAATTTTGAAACGGCGCGATTGGATTCAAGGCATCTGAACGAAGATAAATACCTGAAAGAATACAGAGCTTCGATCAGTACGCCATACAATAGTACGAATACCGAACCGGTGAAATTCAATTTTTATTTCGGTCCGAACGATTATTCCCTGCTAAAGCGATACGACCAAACGAAATTTTCCGGTCAAAACCTGGAGTTGGAGAAATTGGTTCCGCTGGGTTGGAGTCTTTTCCGGGCAGTGAATAAATACATCATTATTCCGATTTTTGACTGGTTGACCGGGTGGAATATTGGTTTGGGACTGGCTATCTTCCTTCTGACACTGATTATCAAAACGGCCTTATTCCCCTTGACGTACAAATCTTTTATGTCGTCGGCGAAAATGCGGGTGCTTAAACCGCAGGTCGAAACGATTACCGCTAAATATCCGGGGCAGGATAATGCGCTGACCCGTCAGCAGAAGACGATGGAATTTTATAAACAGGTAGGCGTCAGTCCGATGTCCGGTTGTTTGCCTTCGTTATTGCAAATGCCCTTCTGGATAGCGTTATTTTCATTTTTCCCGGCGGCCATCGAGTTACGGCACCAAGGGTTTTTATGGGCGGACGATTTATCCACTTACGATGCCGTTATTCATTGGAATGCCGAGATTCCGCTAATTTCCAAAGTATTGGGCAATCACCTCAGTCTATTCTGTTTGTTGATGTCGGCGGTAACCCTTCTTTACACCAAATTTACCATGGATCAGCAAAGCGCCGGTCAGGAACAAATGCCGGGGATGAAACTGATGATGTATATCATGCCGGGGATGATGTTCTTCTGGTTTAATTCGTATGCTGCCGGTTTGAGTTATTATTACTTGGTATCGACATTGATTTCCATTCTTCAAACCTATGCTTTCCGCTTCTTCTTAAATGAAGAAAAATTGCTGGCCAAATTGGAGGCGAATAAGAGTAAAGCCAAACCCGCAAAGAAAAAATCCGGGTTCATGGCCCGCCTGGAAGAAGCGCAACGGCAACAACAAGCTTTGTTGCGGGAGCGGCAGAAACAACAGAAGAAACGCTAGGCGCCTTCGCTAAACTCCGCGTGTTTTATTTCCCATACAACTTCTGAATCAAATCCGGTCGCTTCAACCGGTTCAGCGAACGGATAATGCGGTCTTTGTAATCGCGGTTGTACCAGAAAAAATACTGGCGTTGACTCAGTTTTTCCTCCTTGGTTTTCGCCGTATAAACCGGTTGCAGGGTATAAGGATGATATCCGGTATAAAAGATTTCGGTAGACAAAGTCATGGGAGTAGGCGTAAAATCCTGTATCTGTTCCGGATGAAAATCCAACCCTTTGGCAATGCCCGCCAGTTCCGCCATATCGATTTCCGTACAGGCCGGATGCGAACTCATAAAATACGGAATGAGTTGTTGATTCAGATGTTGCTCCCGGTTCATCCGGTCAAAGATTTTCTTGAATTGATGAAATGCGGCAAAACCGGGTTTGCGGATACAGTTCAGCACCTCCGGAGCCGTGTGTTCGGGCGCCACTTTCAACCGTCCCGAAATGTGCCGGGCGACTAATTCCCGGGTATAATCGTGTGCCGACCGGTTCCATTCGCCGTTGTCGTAAGGATGAACTAATAAATCGTAACGGACGCCGCTGCCGATAAACGATTTTTTGATTCCGGGAATTTGATCCACTGCCAGATACAGGTTCAACAGCGGACGGTGGTCGGCGTTCAAATTCTTGCAGACAACCGGGAAAATACAGGACGGCTTTTTGCATCGGGCGCAAAGCGACCCATCTTGGCCTTTCATGCCGTACATATTGGCCGACGGGCCGCCCAAATCGCTCAAGTATCCTTTGAAATCAGGCATTTGGGTGATGGCCTTCACTTCTTTCAACACCGACTCCACAGAGCGTGATGCAATAAACTTGCCCTGATGCGCCGAAATGGTACAAAACGCACAACCGCCGAAGCACCCGCGATGAAGGGTTACCGAATGTCGGATCATCTCGTAAGCCGGAATCCGTTTCCCCTTGTATTTCGGATGCGGCAAGCGCGTGTAAGGCAAATCGTAACAGGCATCCAGCTCGTCCGCAGTCATCGGCGGATAAGGCGGATTAACGATGACAAAACGATCGCCGGTCGGCTGTATCAACCGGTCGTCATGCAGTTGGTTGGATGCTTCTTCGATGATTCGGAAATTCTGCGCCTGCTTTTTCCGGTCTTTCAGGCAGTCTTCGTAAGAAAACAACACCCGGTCGCCGGCTTGGGATTGTATCTTTTCCCGGACACAAACGGTTTGCGGAATAGCGCTCAGTTCGGAAATCCCGGCTCCGTTCTGCAAAGCCCTTGTCAGGGCGGCGATGGGCTTTTCCCCGCATCCGTACACCAGCACATCGGCAAGCGATTCGATCAGAATGGAGGGCAATAACCGGTCTTGCCAATAATCGTAATGCGCCAAACGCCGCATGGAAGCTTCTATGCCGCCCACGATAAGGGGCACCTCCGGATACAGTTTTTTCAGAATCTGCGAATACACCAGGGTCGGGTAATCGGGACGTCTATCGGTACGAGCGTCGGGCGTATAAGCATCATCGGAACGCAGACGCTTGTTGGCCGTGTATTTATTCACCATCGAATCCATCGCTCCCGCCGAAACAGCAAAGAACAAACGCGGTTTGCCCAGTTTACGGAAATCGCGCCAGTCGTCGCGCCAATTGGGTTGAGGCACCAAAGCCACTTTCAATCCCAGGTGTTCGAGCGTCCGGCCAATCACCGCCGCACCGAACGAAGGATGGTCGACGTATGCATCGCCCGAAAACAGAATCACATCCGGCGCTTCCCAGCCGCGCAGTTCCACTTCCTGCCGGGTAGTAGGAAGCCAGTCGGTCGGCGGACGGTTAAGCATACGGACACAGTTCCCAAAGTGAGAGGAGAATGCCAAACAGCGACAACAGCAAAACAATAATCCCCAACGTGCGGTTCATAATCAACAAGCCCCGTTCGTTAAACACTTTGCTCAGCCGGGCTATTACCGAAGTGATGGCAAACCACCAGGCGAGCGCACCGGCCAAAACACCGGCCATGCCCAAGACAATGGATCCCACCTTGTCTTCCAAAGAAATGAAATTGAAACGGGCGAACAAGGCTATGAATAAAAAGATAATCAACGGATTGGATAATGTCAATACGAATGCGCTCAGAATATCCTGCGAATAAGAATAGGTGTGTTTCGGCTTGCGAAAACTCTTCGACGGGTCGGAACGGTAAATATAAATCCCGAAAATCATCAGTAAAACGCTTCCCGCCAATTGCAGTATCGCCTGATTGTCTTCGATAAAAGTAATCACAATACCCATCCCCATACCGGTAATCATGGCATACAAAAAATCGGAGCAGGCGGCGCCGATGCCCGAACAAAACCCGTGCCAACGCCCTTTGTACAGCGTGCGTTGTATACATAATAACCCAATGGGACCCAGTGGCGCCGATACCAGCACGCCGATAAGAATACCTTTGTATATGACGTCAATCATGGTGCAAAAGTAGATGAAAAACACCGTTTTTCCAAGCGTATGCCATGAAAAAAAGGTTTTTTACAGAGGAAAAGATTTAGTTAATTTTGGAAAAAATTTGCATTAATGAAAAACAAGATTTATCTTTGTCCCGTAAAATCGCTAAAAATTAGCGAAATACAGCGAATATTTTACAATAACAGTTACAAAGCAAACGCAACAAGGGCATGTACGGAAGCGCAGCAAATAGATATACCGGCCAGGGGGTTCACCCCCTGGTTTTCGTGCTCGATAACCAAATGAAGGTGCCCAAATCCCCCCCCCCTCGGCGGATTTGCTGTAAATCAATAAGTTACATAGAGTTATCTCTGCTTCAAACGCTTGAAGCAAAGGAAGGAATAGCAATACGTCCGTCCGGTTTTTTCCTGTTGGGAAGAAAGCCGGACGGACTTTTTTAGGGTCCATTTTTTACCTATTATATTAATCAATAAAAAAGAAAAAGTTATGGCAAAGCAAGCAAGAAACGTAGTAACCTACGGATTGAGTGGAAAAATCGGCGATTTATTAATCTTTCGCCAAGTGAAAGGAAAAACAGTCATATCGCGAGTCCCGGAGCGTTCCCGGAAAGCGTCTGAAAAACAAACGGCGCATCGCCAACGCTTCCAGCAGGCAGTGATTTATGCCAAGGCGGCTATAGCATCGCCCCCAACGGGCGAGTTGTATCAAACGGCAGTATCCAAAGGCAAACAGCCTTTCAACGCAGCGGTAGCAGACTTCTTTAATGCACCGGATGTAAACCACATCGATTTACGGGAATATAGCGGCAACGCCGGCGACCGGATTTATATCAGCGTATCGGACGATTTTGCAGTACAATGGGTGCAGGTGGAAATCCATGATGCGGATGGCACCCTGTTGGAATCGGGCGCAGCGGTCAATACTTCGGGTACGATATGGCAATATACCGCCAGTCAAAACAACGAGAATCTGCGAGGAGATAAAATCGTTATCACCGCTTCGGATTT
>JAISYG010000032.1 GCA_031270075.1 Dysgonamonadaceae bacterium | reverse complement strand
TGTAACTCGTAACTATTAAAAAACCTGATTTTAACTGAATTTTCTGCTATATTAGATGTTATTGACTTTTCACCGGCATCTTTCCGGGAAATCATTGCAATGATTTTCCGGAATCATTGCAATGAAATTTCCAAATCACCGCAATGATTTCCCGGAATTATTGCAATGAAATCCCCGAAAATAGTGGATCGAATTACCGGAATACGTATAATTCTTTTTATAAAATAACAAATATGTCTGAATTAACTTTAAAATACAATAGCAATATGATAGCTGAAATATCCGTTTAACTATTAAAAAGCATGCGGATTAACTGAATTTAGAATCAGTTAATGGTTATTGACATGCACATACGGGAAGAACAGGAAATGAATGCATAAAACGTTAACTGACTATAAAAGAGCTGTTATTGCCTCTCCCCCGGCCCCTCCCCACAAAGGAGAGCCGGGAGAAAGGTGTTCTGTAAAATCAGATGCGCCGGCCCTGAATAAAGTGGCTTCCGTCTGCCGGAGTATAACTAAAATAGTTTACCTTTGTGCGTTCAAGGAATGATATAAATATTGGAATATGAAACGATTTATTCTGCCTGCTTTAGTATTGCTATTAACCGGTTTTACAGGGAATATACAAGGACAGAACGCGACGATTTGCCGCTTAGGTTTTACATACGACATCAGTCTGTCGGCTAACTGGGGGAAGGGGAAGCCGGTAATCACGGATGTCTATCCTTATTCGTCTGCCGGACAGGCAGGGCTGAAAGTACACGACCTTATTGAAGCCATAGAAGGCGTCTCTGTCAGTGAAATCCCTGCCGGAGAGATATCCCGCCTGCTGAATCCTGAGGGGAAAGATGTGGTATGGCTTACGATAAGCAACCTGGCTGATCCGGCCAGAGAGGTATATGTAAGGAAAGACTGCAAACGGACGGATGCGATTACCGAAGACCAGCTGGCTGTCGCCTTTGCCATGTACAGCCTTGAGACGACAAGCGAACGCTTCTTTGTCTGCCCTTTCAAAACGGTGACTGCGGATACGGCGAACTTTGCCTTGTATAAAACCTTTGCCTTTGCCCCTATCGACGAAAACAACCGCCGGCTGGAAGAGTCGATCAATGCCTGCATAGAAAAAGAGTTTTTAGAGAAAGGGCTGACTTATGCTGCCCTCGAACCGGATATGCTCATCGAAACCTTTTATTTCTATAAAAGAAATCCCAACTATGCACAAACCACACGGACAACCTCCGCGCGGCAGCCTTCGTTCCGCTACGACTTCACACTCGACCGCATGGAGAAATTCCCTTTTCTGAGCTATGCAACGGCAGAAACAGAGGCCGAATACCTCCTGCAATTAGGCATCCGTCTGATAGACAAACGCTATAGGCCCGGACGCATTCTCTGGGAATGTGAGGCCAATGAAATGATGAGCGCTGCCTTCCGCCTGGAAAATTATGCCCAGGTACATATTCCTCTGATGTGTATGCAGTATCCATACGCCAAATACAGGCAGAATGTACAATTCATGCTCAGCCGGAAAGCATATAATTATACGGGAATAAATTACGACATCAACCGGCTGGAACAAATCATGGATGTGGATAGCAATTCTCCCGCCCATACGGCCGGCCTGCGGATGCGTGATGTGATCGAGAAGATCGACAACCTGAGTATGAACCGTACGGCCGAAGAATATACGGCGGCTTATAAACAGTTTATTACGAAGACCATGTCGCTTCGCGACCAGGAAACGGTGTTTACCGACAGCAACGGCTTCCGGTATTGCATGTACTGGGATAAATTCAAATACACCCAGGTAGCAGAGGCTATTCAGAATCCGGGAAATATGGCCGCATTCTCGTATCTCTATAAATACACGCCCTATATAAATCCCTCGGGCGTCAACACGTGTACCTTTCATATCCGGAGGGGGAGGGAAAAAATGGATATCGTCGTACGCCCTTCGATACATACGGAGACAAGGGTAGTGATTAAATAAATACAGGAGCAGATACCCGTGATATATCCGCAGAACTTTGAACAAAAGACGGGTTTCGACCAAATCCGCCGTTTGATTGCTGAGAAGTGTTTAAGTCCTTTAGGAGAGGAGCGGGTGGAGGAGATGTCGTTCTCGTCCGACTATCACCTGGTCTCCGCTTTATTAGACCAGACGGAGGAGTTTGTACGTATCCTCGGGGCGGAGGATGCTTTTCCGGCAGACTGCTTCCTGGATATGCGTTATCCGCTCAGACGGATACGCCCCGAAGGCAGCTTCCTCGACGAGAAGGAGTTATTCGACCTGAAGCGCTCGCTGCAGACCATTCACGATATTGTCCGCTTCTTCCGGGTGAAAGAGGAGGGCGCCCCCCCACTCTACCCCGCCCTCACCGCCCTGACAGACGGCATACAGGTCTTTCCCCGGCTGATAGCCGGAATAGACTCCTTACTGGATAAGACCGGAAGGATGAAAGACAATGCTTCGCCGGCTTTATCGGCGATACGCAGGGAGATGGCGGCCACCATGAGCAGCATCTCGCGTAGCCTCCAGTCTATCCTGCGCGCCGCCCAGGCCGAGGGAGTGGTCGATAAAGACGTCGCTCCTGCCATGCGGGATGGCCGCCTGATGATACCCGTCGCCCCTGCCTTCAAACGAAAGATACGAGGCATCGTGCACGACGAATCGGCCAGTGGGAAAACAATCTTTATCGAACCTGAAGCCGTGGTGGAAGCCAATAACCGCATCCGCGAACTGGAAGGCGAAGAACGGCGCGAGATAATCAGAATACTGACGACATTTACCGACAGCATCCGCCCGCTGGCGCCGGAGATACTCCGGTCGTACGAGTTTCTGGCTGCGATCGACTTTATCCGCGCCAAAGCGCTCTTTGCCGGACAGATAAAGGCCATCCGTCCGGATATGGACGATGCACAGCAAATAGACTGGATCCGCGCTGTGCATCCCCTGCTTTACCTCTCGCACCGGAAGCAGGGCAGGGAGGTGGTGCCTTTAGACCTTATGCTGACCGGCGACAAACGGCTGCTTCTCATCTCGGGCCCGAATGCCGGGGGGAAATCGGTCTGCCTCAAAACCGTAGGTCTGCTCCAGTACATGCTGCAATGCGGGCTGCTTATCCCTGTGTACGAACGCTCGCGGACGGGTGTGTTTTCCGGCATCTTCATCGACATAGGAGACGAACAAAGCATAGAGAACGACCTGAGTACCTACAGCTCGCATCTGCTCAATATGAAGTACTTCGTGAAAAACTGTAACGAAAAGACAATCATCCTCATCGACGAGTTCGGCAGTGGCACCGAACCCCGCATCGGAGGCGCCATTGCCGAAGCCTTGCTCGATCGCTTCAACCGCAGGGGAAGCTTTGGAGTCATCACCACGCACTACCAGAACCTCAAGCACTTTGCCGACGATACGCCGGGGATTGTAAACGGGGCCATGCTCTACGACCGCCACCTGATGCAGCCCCTTTTCCAGCTCTCCATCGGCAATCCAGGCAGTTCGTTTGCCATTGAGATAGCCCGCAAAACAGGCCTGCCCGATGAAGTGATAGCCGAGGCCTCGGCTAAAGTGGGCTCCGATTATATTAATCTGGATAAATACCTTCAGGATATCGTGCGCGATAAACGCTATTGGGAAACCAAACGCCGCCACATCCACCACCAGGAAAAAAACCTGGAAAACCTCGCCGCCCGCTACGAACAAGATATGGAAACACTGAACAAGGAACGGAAAGAGATCATACGGCAGGCAAAGGAAGAGGCAGCCCGTATGCTGGCGGAAACGAATGCCCGGATAGAAAATACCATCCGCGAAATAAAAGAAGCACAGGCCGGCAAAGAACAAACCCAGCTGGCAAGAAAGGCACTTGACGAATTTAAAGCTTCCGTCGTTGCCGCAGGAGAAAACGAAGAACGGATCGCCCACCGGATAGAGAAACTGAAGAAAAAACAAAAACAAAAACAGAAAACACGCAACACCACACCCCTTCCGGACAAAGACCTCATCAGCACCGGAGACAGCGTCCGCCTGAAAGGACAAACCTCTGCCGGAACCGTACTCAGTGTGCAGGGTAAACAGGCGATGATAGCTTTCGGCATGATAAAAAGCACCATCGCACTGGAAAAATTAGAGAAAGTAAGCAAAGGGCAAATCAAAAAAGAAAGGCAGCAGACGACCTTTCTCAGCAGCCGCACCACCGACGATATGCGTGAGAGAAAGCTGAACTTCAAACAGGAGCTGGATGTCAGGGGCATGCGCGGTGATGAAGCGCTGCAGGCTGTCACTTATTTCATCGACGACGCCATCCTCGTAGGCGTATCACCCGTCCGCATCCTCCATGGCACCGGTACCGGCGCTCTGCGCCAGCTCATCCGTGAATACCTCCACACCGTGCAGGGAATCAGCCGCTACCACGATGAGCACGTACAGTTTGGCGGCGCCGGCATCACCGTAGTCGAAATGGAGTAACAATTCCCCAGTCTATGGGGAATGTGTCGTCCTCCTGCTCACGGACGATAGCCGTCAAATCCGCTTCGGATGCAAATGAGCCACTACTTCGGCGGGCGAAGCAACAAACAATGTAATCCACTTCCCTGTTTTGTCACTTATCAATTAACTGCTTTGATAAATATTTATCTTATAATTTTCCCGGTATCACTCAGATATTTGATAAAAATATCCCATCCCGCTTTCCATTTTTGAGCGTTGGCATCGCGTATCTGTTTCCATTCTTCACTTTTACCAACGGGATATCCATCTAACAAATAGAACTTGTCATCATACCAGGTTAATGTCAGGTCATGGTATGGAATGCTGCTCAACGGACTCACACAATTAGCTTCAAATAACAGTTTTTCTCCAAGATAAAACGGCATATAGAAGCCATCTATGACGCCAAACCAAATTCCAATACGACCGTCATGGATGTCCTGCACCGTAAAACCGGTAAAAATGATTTCCCCCGTTGAAAGATTATACGACTTAATATCGTCTGTCGTAATGGCGCTTATCGTCTCGTCCGGAACTTTTTGGACAGGTGGAGTGACAGGATCCGCGGCTTCCGTCAGTTTTCCGACATCAGTCAAATATTGGATGAATTTGCTCCATGCCGGGTTTTGTTCGAGGACACTTTCCCGTCCGCCGAGAGGATATCCATCCAGCAAAAAGAATTTATCAGGAGCGCCGTACTCATCACCACGAGATGCCATCAAGATCGGCACACTGTAAGTAGTATTGACAGGATCCCTGACAAGGATGATGTCAAACAGAAATTCGTCTCCCAGATAAAATTTCAGCCTGGAATTGTTCTCTGCGCGTCGGAACAAATCGTCATACGTCAAGTCTCTGAAAACAATCCTTCCTGTCTTCCCGTTATACGTTTCAATATCGTCTCCCGTAAAAATGACAGACTCTTCGGAATGCGTCACATTCGCTCTTGTAACCGTCGTTACGACAGACAACTTCTCTTTCGCCGAAGCCGGAACATTCGTGTCATTACTGCACGAAAACAATGTCAATGCAAATGACGTCATCAAAAAAAACACGTTTTTATTCATAGAACTCAAAATTAAAAATACGAATAAATATTTTGTTAATTGCTTCATCTCATTGTTTTTTATCAAATATTTGAGAATGCAAATCTACAACAATTTTTACTTCATCGTACTCTTTTCAGAAAATCCGTAGGGCTTTCGTTGTAATAATCTTTAAAACATTTGGCGAAGTACGAAGGTGCGGTAAATCCAATGTCGTAAGTTACTTCCGAGATTGACAATTCGGTGATTGAAAGCAAATGATATGCTTTTTTCAAGCGAATAATCCGCAACAGTTCATTAGGTGAATAGCCGGTCAGCGATTTGAGTTTGCGGTAGAGTTGGGTGCGCGAAAGCCCGATTTGCTGCCCTAAATCTTCCACGTTCAGTTCGGAATTGGAAAGATTTTGCTCAACTAAATTTCGGAATTTTTCGAGGAAAGAATTGTTGAGGTCATTTGCCGCTTTCGATTCTTTGTCGGTATTTCCCGAAAACAGATTTTCGCTAAAAAGTTCTTTCAGGCGTTTGCGGCTTTCAATCAGATTTGCCACTCGGACTTCCAATACATCGGGATTGAAGGGTTTGGAAATATAATCGTCAGCACCGCTTTGAAAACCTACAATCCGCTGTTCGTCCAATGAAGCGGCGGTTAGCAGAATGACAGGTATGTGGCTGGTGGAGAGTTCATTTTTTAGTTTTTGGCACAGTTCTACGCCGTCGATTTTAGGCATCATTACGTCGCTGATAATTATATCGGGGACGTGTTTGACTGCTTTACGAAAACCTTCTTCGCCGTCGGCGGCTTCAATTGTTGTGTATTGGTTGCCTGAAAGTGTCGTTTTTATATAGGTGCAAATGTCGGGATTGTCATCTATCACGAGCACTGTGCAAGAGTTTTTGTCGAGCGATTTTTCCTCAAAAATTGCTTTTTGAGCCGTATTTTCGTGCAACATATCAGAAATATCGCCTTGGTTTGCCTGACGAATTTCGCTTGTTGCATCATTGCTAACTTCTTTTTCGTTTTCAAACGGAATACGAACAGTGAATTTTGTCCAACCTGCTTCTTCGTTGTTGACGGAAATATCTCCGCCGTGCAGTTCGATCATTGCCTTGCTTAAAGCCAGCCCAATTCCAGAACCGACCGCTTGTGAATCGACCTGATAAAAACGCTCGAAAATATGCTTAATATCTTTGTCGGAAATGCCTTTGCCCGAATTGGCAACCTCAATAACGGCAAAAGTTTTGTCGCCGACGGTTATTTTGTCCAAATTTATGAGAATTACACCTTTTTTGGGCGTAAATTTCAGAGCATTGGAAAGCAGATTGAAATAAATTCGTTCCATTTTCTGAATATCCACAAGCATAATAAAATCGGTATCGGAAAAGATATTGAAACTGAAATGCAAAGCCCTTGTCCGTGCCAATTCGGCAAACGAATCGTTCCATTCCACAAGTTGCGCTCGCAAGTCACAGCGACTTAAATTCAAGAGCATTTTGCCGTTTTCGTATTTTCGGAAATCAATAATCTGGTCGATAAGTTTCAGCAGGATTTTGATATTCTTTTGAACCAGTTCAAGCAAACGGCGTTGTTCGATATTGATTGACTTGTCGGATAACAGGGAATTTACCGGACCGGAAATCAGTGTGAGCGGTGTGCGGAACTCGTGCGAGATATTGGTAAAAAACACCAGTTTGGCGTGAGTGGCTTCTTCCAACTGTTTGGAAAGTTCAATCAGTTGGTCGCGCTGTTGTTCCAACGTGTTTTTCTGTTCGTTTATTTCGGTGTTGCGTTTTTCGAGTTCGGTATTCAGTCGTTTTTTAGCCGAATATGCTTTGAAAATCAACACGAAAGCAATAATAAACAGCACAATAACAAAGATAGCCGAGAAAAAAAGATAGCGTTGAGTGGTAAATTGTGTCATATAACCGTCCACCTGACTGTCGAGAAAACTGATTTTGTTTTCCTGCTCAATGATTGCGTCAGTTTGCAGTTTGATAACTCCGGCATTGCTTTCATCTACTACGCTGGTATATAGCGTGTTATTTTTCTGGTATGGCTTCCCTTGCAAAATTTTTAATGCAAGTAGAATAATTTTTTCGCCGTTGGTCGGATATATAAACGTAGCTTTCAGTTTATTATCCAATACCTGTTCTATGCCTCCGCCTTTGCCCGGAAGTGCGTCAATTCCTATAAAAAATATTTTATCCGATTTTCCGATTTTCATTGCGGCGTTGTAAGCACCTGTCGCCATACGGTCGTTGTGAGCAAAAACCGCATCAACATTGGGATATTGAGTTAAAACCTCTTTCAATTTTTGCTCGCTTACATTTTTCAGCCACGCTCCATCGACGCTTTGTAAGAAATTGATATTAGGATAGTTACTTATTGAGGAAACAAAACCCGAATGTCGTTCTGCAGCCGGAGTTGAGCCGTCCAATCCGCGAATTTCTACCACATTTCCTTCACCATTCAAGAGTTTAGCGATATAATTGCCTGCCTCGCTGCCAATTTGTTCATTGTCGGCGCCAATGGAAGCAGAATACTTGTCGGACAGAATTTTTCTATCGACCAGAACAACCGGAATGCCTGCCGAATAAGCCCTTTCGATAGTGGACGTGATTGGTGCGGCTTCGTTTGGCGCGACAACGATTAAATCAACCTTTTGCTCGATAAACGCCTGAATATCGCTGATTTGCCGTTCTGTGTCATCGGTAACAGAGCGAATTTCCAACGAAATTTCGGGGTGCAGCAATGCCTCGTGCTGCATTTCGAGGTTCATTTTTTGCCGCCACTCGTCGTTGCTGCATTGCGACACACCGATACGATATTGCACCGGATTCTTTTTTGTGCAAGAAACGAGTATTGCACAAAAAAGAAATCCGCAAAACAATGAACGTAAATATCTATTTGTCGGTTTCATTGAAGTTAATTTTTAACCCGCAAAATTATAATTTTCGACATTGATAAACAAACGTTAAACCTTCTTCTCTCGAATATAAGCCGTCAAGAATCCAAGATAAACCACTAATGCAGCCACTACTATCACCGCTCCCGCCTGACTGTCCAACACATCGGAAACAATGCCCATCAACAACGGAAAAACCGCGCCACCGGCAATGCCCATAATCATCAAGCCCGATACTTCATTGTCACGTTCGGGCAGCGATTGCAGGGCTTTGGAAAAAATCATCGGGAAAATATTGGAATTGCCGAAACCTATCAAAGCGATAGCAATATACAGCAAGGTGGTATCGAAAAAAATGAATAATCCGACTACTGACAATGCCATACATATTACGCTTACAATGAAAAACTTATACATTTTTACACGGGCAAGAATGAAGGTTCCCGAAAAACAGCCGATTACGCGAAACAGGAAATAAATGCTTGTTGCCAATCCCGCATCCACAAGTGTTGTTCCTGTGCGTTCCATCAGGATTTTCGGAGCGGTGGCGTTGATTCCCACATCAATGCCGACGTGCGCCATAATGCCGATAAAAAACAATAGCACTTGCGCTTTTCCCAACAGACGAAAACAATCTAAGAAAGAAGATTTGCTTTCGTAAGGTTCTTCCTTTATGGAAGTTATACCCAAGAGAATAAGCGGCAAAGCCGTCATCAAAGCATACAACGGAAATAAAAGCCTCCAATTTCCGAACAGCAAAGCCGTCCATCCGGCAATCAGCGGGGCGGCAAAAGAAGCAATGGCTTTCACAAATTGCCCCAAAGTGAGTGTACTCGCCAATTTATTTTCCGTCACCAAGTTAGAAATCAAAGGATTTAACGACACCTGCATCAAGGTATTGCCTATGCCCAACAACGAAAACGAAACCAGCATCCAAGCAAAATTGTAATGAATAACAGGCACAACCAATGCCAACACCGTGATAATCAAACTTAAAAGCACGGTTTTCTTCCGACCGATACGGTTCATCAGCAATCCGGTAGGGACGGAAAAAATAAAAAACCAAAAAAATACCATCGACGGAAACAGGTTTGCCATCGTGTCTGTCAAGCCAAAATCTTTCTTCACATAATTGGAGGCAATGCCTACCAAATCCACCGCGCCCATAGCGAAAAACGCGAACATCACGGGGACGAACTGAAATATACTGTTTTTTGATTTCATCTGTTTAATTTATTTATAAAGTTCAACAAAAGCATCGGGCAATTTCGGCATTGCACCGTGCTGCGTACATACATAAGCTGAAACCTCGACTGCCAACTTGTGCGCATTGCGGACGGATTCGCTGTTGAGCAAAGCCGCCACAAAGGTTCCTGTAAACGAATCGCCCGCGCCTACCGTATCGGCAACGTGTACTTTGGGCGTGTCGATATAAGAGGTTTCGTTGGTGGTAATCACTGAACTGCCGATTACGCCTTTGGTTAAAATGACCATTTTCAGATTGTACTCCTGCAATAAACGCTTGCAAACTTCAACCTCGAAGTCGTCATTGCGGGCTTGACCCGCAATCTCCTGAACAGTTTGGGGGATTGCGGCTTTCGCTGCAATGACGGGGTATAATAGTTTTGCCACAATAACAACTTCTTCATCGTTTATTTTCAGAATATTGCAATGTTTCAGCGAATTTTCAATAATTTCTTTGCTATAAAAATGCTGACGAAGATTTATATCAAAAATTTTTAGTGCAGTTGCAGGAACAAGTTCCAAAATTTTCAGAATTGTTGTACGCGAAACCACGTTACGCTGTGCCAACGAACCGAAACAAATGGCATCGCAAACCCGCGCCAATTCTTCCGACTGCTGTGTGAAAGGGATATTATCCCACGCTACTCCCTCACAAATTTCGTATTGAGGAACGCCTTTTTCGTCAAGCGTTACCTGCACCGTACCTGTCGGAAAATCAACATTTTCAATCAGAAAATTAAGGCGTTTTTCTACCAAAGAATCCAAAATTTCTTTGCCCAAAAGGTCATTTCCAATGGCACTGATTGCATAGCCGTTCAGCCCGAATTGCGAAACGTGGTAAGCAAAATTGGAAGGTGCGCCGCCCAGCACTTTACCCGAAGGCAGCATATCCCAAAGAATTTCGCCAAGTCCGATTATGTTTTTCATTGTATTTTATTGATTTTTAAATTATTAACTTTTATATTATCTCCAAAAAATTCGATTTCGCTGTACGGTTTATTTGGGAAAACAAGGTTTGTCATAGCCACTTTGCCACTGTCGAGAAATGCCTCAACGGAACATCTATCAACTAAAACGTGCAGTTGGTAGGCGTTTTTTGTTGTGAACGGCGCAACAGTAACCGCAGGAAAATGCTCGTTGAAATCAACAATTCCGCTTTTTGTGCGGTCAGTTGTGAATTTATTTTGCTCAAAGTCAAGCATTAATGTAACTTTTTCATCTTTATTGTTTTTTAAAAGGAAGCCAAAACTATGTGCGTTTTGTTTTTCAAAATTGAGCAAAATTTCGTAAATGCCCGACGATGGAAGATTTTTTATTATGTGGTTTTCGGCAATTTTAATGTCTGAAAAATCGCTTGTTTCGCCACGAAAATTTTCGATTTCTTTTACAGGATAATTTTTCAAAAGATACTTCCCGTTTTTGTTTACCAAAGTCAGTTCGCGTGGAACGGACATTGCCGAGCGGAAATTTTCGGTGGGCGTGTCGTTGGCATATTCCCAATTCGACATCCACGCAAGTCCGATACGGCGATTGTCGGGCGCATTTGCCCAAGTAACCATTGCGTAATGGTCTTTGCCGTAGTCAAGCCAAAGGGCAGTCGTGTTTTCGGCTGGCTGTTCGCAAACGAATTTTTTGCCGTCAAAATTGCCGACAAAATATTGCGTTGCCGAGCCGCTGTTGTCGCCGTTGCGCGAATTATTGACGAGTAGCACCCAAGCCCCCTTTTGTTCCCCCTCAAGGGGAATTTCAAAAAGGTCGGGACATTCCCAAACAGCGTCGTGGCAGCCGTAATTTGTGCCGAACTCGCTCTCGAAAATCCAATCTTTTGCATTTTTTGACGAATAAAATTCTATCACTTGATTTACCGCCAAAACCATAATCCATTTATTTTCGGGTGCATACCAAAACACTTTCGGGTCGCGGAAATCGGGCTTGCCGCTTGGGGCTGCGATAACAGGATTTTGGGCGTATTTCGTCCAAGTTCTGCCCTTGTCGGTGCTGTACGCCAACGCCTGAGACTGCCCAACGCCGTTTTTGTTGTAGGTGTAAAACGCGAGCAAAGTTTTTTCATCGCCCTGTTGAAAACCAGCCGTGTTCAGTTCATCGACCACCGCACAGCCCGAAAAAATATCGCCCAAACTGTCGGGCAACAGCGCAACGGGCAAGTGTTCCCAAGTTGCCAAGTCAGTGAAAACTGCGTGTCCCCAACTCATATTTCCCCATTTCGAACCTTTCGGGTTGTGTTGGTAAAAAAGATGGTATTCGCCTGCGTAATACACCATTCCGTTGGGGTCGTTGCACCAGTTTTGAGGCGGCGAAAAGTGGTAAGCAGGGCGAAACGGTTCGTCGGGAATTGCTGTGTTGTCGCAGTTTTTTTTACTGCAAGCAACACAACAAATCAGCGATAGGATAAAGATTACCTTTTTCATTTAACAATGATTTTTGGGACGTCATTGCCCGATTTTACAAAATATATTCCGCTGTTCAATGGAATAACAACTTCATTTACAATTTCATTGTTGCGCCAAATGGTTGCACCTTTATCAGGATTACCCACCCAAGTAAATGCTTCGACACCAACAACCACGCTTGCAAATAAACAAGCCACTGAAAATAAAAAATATTTTTTCATATTGAAATAAATTTAATGAATGAATTATTATTATTATTGTTGTTGTTTAAAAATTTTAATATCAGAAAATTTGACCGTTCCCTCTTCGGCAAAAAGCATCCAAGGGTTTTGATTTAAGTTTGTAATTCGGTTTGTAAATGCTACATTATTATTGATATACATTACGCAAAGCGATTTTTCGATTATGATTTTCACATCAAAAATCTTGTTTTGTGGCACAACGAGCGGTGTAAAATTGTATTCTTTTCCGCGTTGGTACATAAACAATGCGGGGCAGTTGTACGGATTATTGCCTGTCAAATCGAAAGTAAGTTTGTAGGCATCTTCCTGATTTTCATACGCGGCAAAGGCAATTCCGAAATTTTTTGTTGCCTGCGAAGCGTCTATTTTCATTTCGATCTTTGCAGAAGAAACGTTGCGATTGAAAACCACTTTTCCGCCTGTGATTGTAAAACTATCGCCACTGCCGGAAATAGTTCCATTGCGTTTAATGTCTTTGTATTCAACTGATTTTAAGAATTCTGCATCGACCGCAGGAACGATTGTCGGGTAAAGTTTGCCGTCGGCTTGTTGCGCGAGTTTGTGCGTGATTAACATTCCGCCCCAGTCCAATTCATTACTGCTGTTGAATGATTGCCCGCTCGAAGCCCAACCCGAAATGTAGCGGTCTGTGCCGTCGGAAACGGTTTTGGCAGCATAGAGCCACAGCCCGTCGAACGTTTCGTGTCCGTTGCATTTACGCCAAGGTCCGTTGGGATTGTCGGCAACGCGGTAAAAGGTTTTGCGGTGAACGTCACGGTTAATTCTCGAAAATACCATATACCATTTGCCTCCCATTTTGAAAATATCGGGACATTCCGGTATGTCGGAATCGGTCTGAATTTCAAACTCTTGTGGATTTTCGGAGGTGGTAGCGACAATCGCTTCAATCTGTTCCCAATCGCTTAAATCGTCTGACTGAAAGCGCACCAAAGCGGCTTTACCGTTCTTCATTCCACCAACAGCCAACACATATTTATTGCGCGTATCGTCAAAATAAACACAAGGGTCGCGGAACTCGCGGGGGTTGAAACCTGCGGGGGCTTGCGCCATCACAGGATTAAGTTTTTTAGTCCAATTCTGCAAATTGGTAGAAGTCGCCTTGACTGCTACCTGCGTATAGTCGCCAAATGCACCGCTGAAACCAGTGTAGAAAAAATGATACTGATTGTCCTTTTTTATACAACTTCCTGTGCCAATGGCTTGGTCGCGGGTATTGGCATCGCCCACTAAAATTGCAGGTTGTGCTACTGTGGTAAAAGTAGCAAAGTACTTTGTTTTAGTGAGATAAATGCCACCGCGTTGTCCTTGGTGTGCTTCGAGCAAATAAAAAACATAAAATGTTTTGTCTGCTTCGTTGTAGAACGGCATCGGGTCGCCTGTTGCGCCACCTGTCGGCTTATAAAAGGTAGAATAAGCCGCTTCGCCGTCGGCAATTTCACGTTTGGTAAGCGTGAAGTCAATGTCCGGTTTTTCTTCAGGAATATCGGGCTTTTCATAGGCATTGCACGAAAGCAACGCGAGTAAAACTGATAATATGATAAATTTGTTTTTCATTGGAATTTTTATTTTCCTATCTTCTTAAACCTGTTAAGTTGAAAAAACTTAACAGGTTTTTTACGGGCTTGTTATTTTATTTCGGAATTGCAATTAAATCGTCCCAATACATTCGCTGCGTTTCAAACGCGACGGGTTGTCCGGCATCGTGGCAATGGAGTGCAACGAGAATGTTGTTAATCACAGCCGTTCTGCCTTCGGGAATTTGGAAAACCAACTCTTGCCATTCGCCCAAATGTTCTTCCACATACCACACTTTGAGCCAGTCCTTGTTTGTTTCGCCGTCGCCTTGAATTTCCAACTGCACATCGCCCTGTACGCCTTTCAGCACTTTGAGCGAGAAACTGCCGTATTCGGCGGGGTCGATATTTACCTTGTACGAGTTCCACAAAGCGCCTCCCGACCAGGGTTTGCCGCCATCGTCGGTATCAGCGCCGTTTTTCATAATAGAAGCGCAGAAAGGCGAAGGATTGATACCGTCTGTTTGGGGGTTGGCAAAAGGACTTTCGACTGTAGCGGCAATGTTGCCCCATTGAGGATTCACATCTTCGCCGTTGAAAATTACCAGGCCCGGCTTCGCCTGTAACGAAACAGTAACTGTATATTGGAACGTTTCGCCAACATAAGACAGGGTATAAACCACAGGATTGGTAAAATCGACAAGCGTACCGTCGGCAGGCGTAATTGTTGCGCCTTCGGTGTATTGAACTGTCGGAGTCAGAGCGGTAACATCTGTACCTTCCGGCATATAAACAGTGATACTTCTGTTTGCCTCGTTGATATTGCCCACGCAAGTGCCTATTCTAAACAGCGTGATTTTGGCTTTGATATTTTCCACACGCACTTTATAGACATTGTACCTGTTCTTATTAACCACCCTGTATTCAATGGGCGTGGTTTCGGAATTGCTGAAATTAATCGTTTCTTCCGAAGACGGAGTAACGATTGCGCCGTCGGAAACGGTAATAACAGGTTTCAAACCGCTTAAATCGATATTTGTGGGCAGCAACAGATTGATTGTCTGCGCTTTTTGGTCGATAACGCTTTCTAAGCCATTGATTGCGAAAGAGGTAATATCAACACCGCCACTCAGATCAACATCGTCGCGCAATTCATCGGTACAACTTGCAAAGCAAACCGTGGATAACGCCGCCATTATAAAATATTTTATCTTTTTCATATTCTTATAAAGTTTTTATTTAATTATAACCGATATTTTGTTTATACAGATATTTGCTGAACTTGATTTGTTGTTCGGGAACAGGCACGTATTCGTGTTTGTTTTTTGTGAAATTTGCGCCTCCGTAATAGTCGCGGCGTGGAGATTCTGTTTGATAGAAAACGTTAAGCACCTCGTCGGCAATGCCCCAGCGCACCAAGTCGAAGAAACGTTGGTGTTCCATTGCCAATTCCAAACGGCGCTCCCAACGCAGTGTCTGACGTGCAAATTCTTCCGTCCAAGTGCAGTTTATCCCGTCTTTGTAGGTGTCAATGTTGATTTTATTGTTGATATACGAAACATATCCCGTGCTGTTTTTGGCTCTTTGACGCACCTGATTAATGAACGGCAGCGCCTCGTTCTGACGGTGCAGTTCTATTAACGCCTCGGCTTTCATAAGAAGTACGTCGGAATAACGCAACACAATTCTGTTTTTTGTGTTGGCATAGAAAGGTACCATCGACACGAAACAATCGCATCCGGGGTCAACATTTTCTTTCAATGAAGCATAGTTTCCATAATAACCCGGGTTACGGTTCCAACCGTCTTCGTAAACAAGTTCTGTATTGTATTTATAGGGCAAGCCCGGCAATGCCACAGTGTGAAACAGTCGCGGGTCGTTCTGTTCGGCATAGCCGCTGTTGAGCGTGTTGAAACCTGCAAATGAAGGTAAACCGTTTTGCGTACTGAAAGCATTCACCAGATTTTGACTTGGTTTCAGAAAGTCGCAACAGCCCAAGCCCATCGGTACGGAAAGCAAATCGCCAAAATTGACGCGACCGAATTGCGTTCCGTCGTCGGTGGAAAATTGAACTGCAAAAATGGATTCTTTTCCGTTTTCAAATTCTCCGGGCAAAAAATTGTAGGCAAAATCGTCTTCCAAGCCATATTGAGAGCCAATTACTTCGTCTGCATATTTCAACGCTTCTTCCAAGTCGGCGGCGTTGACGGAAGTTACCTCGTGGGTATTTGCATTGTCCTGACGATATGCTTTGTAGAGATAAATTTTTGCCAAATAAGCGGCAGCGGCATATTTATTGGCACGACCGACTTCGGCTTGTGTCGACGGTAGGTTTTCTTCGGCAAATTTGAAATCGTCGGCAATTTTTTGCCACAGTTCGTCGTTGCTCAAAGCCACATTCGATACGTTTCCGTAATCTGCAACAGGTATAGTTTCATCAACATAAGGAATGTTTTTAAACAAAATTTTGAGCAAAAAACAGAAATGCCCGCGCAGGAAACGCGCTTCGGCAATCCGTGCATTTTTTCCATCAAAATCATCTGCTAAATTAATGGTATTGATAGCCGTATTGCATCGCGAAATAGCCACATAACAGTTGTACCACAACACATCGGTTTCGCCCAATGTGGTAGGAATGTTGCTCGAAATTTCAAAGAAATGAAACGCACTAATATCGCCTGCGCCCGAACCACCTTTGTAGGCGTCGTCGGAACGAACCGTGCCGTAGGGCCACAAACTGAACGGCGAATCGTAATGGTCGTTTCCCAGCATCGAATAGGCAGCAATCAATGCGCCTTCGTAATCGGTTTTTACCTGGTCGGGCGTGAGGATAGCCGATGGCGTTTCGTCTAAAAATTCGCACGCCGAAAATATTGTTGCCATCAGGCAAGCCGAAATTATTATTTTGATATTATTTTTCATCTTATTTATTCAATTAAAGGGTTATTAAAAAGTTAAATTTACGCCAAAAGTACAAGTCATCGGAATGGGATAACCTATACCCGGATTTTCGGGGTCAACTCCTGTAAATGACTTGGAATGAACGGTAAATAAATTCTGTCCGGCAATGTAGAAACGCACTTTTTCTAATTTTGCTTTCCGTATCAGAGCCGGAGGCAAAGAGTAGCCGATTTGAATGTTGCGTAATTTCAGGAACGAACCGTCTTCGATAAAGTAGGTCGAAAAGCGTCCTTCGTCGTTGATATTGGTTGTTTGCAACATCGGGATGTCGGAATCGGGGTTTGTTACAGGGTGAAAAGCGTCGAGCGTGCGTCTGCCTTTGTTGGAATTTATGTCGTCCAAACTCCAGAAATCAGTTTGCCATTTTTCGGGATTGCTAATATCTACTCCCTGAACTCCGTAGAAAAACAGAATCATATCGAACCCTTTGTATTCCAAATTCACATTCAATCCGTAGGTAAAATCGGGATAGGGCGAGCCAATCCACGTTTGATCCATCGTTGTAATTTGGTCTAAACCGTCTTCGTTATACACGTTTTTGTAGCGAATACGTCCAATGCCTTTGCCTTCCTGCGCAACGTGTGCATCCACTTCTTCCTGTGTGCGGAAAATGCCGTCAGTCACATAGCCGTAAAAGGAATTGAGCGAGTGTCCCAAAATGTTGTCACCTGCGCGTCCGCCATACGAGTTTTCAACCTCTTCGGGAAGTGCAGTTACTTTGTTTTTGAACCCTGATAGGGTAGCGGTAATATCGTAATTAAGTCCGAATGAAGTTTTGTTGCGATAGCCAAGCAATAACTCCCATCCTTTGTTTTGCATCGAAGCGCCGTTTGCCCAACGATTGCCGCCTTCGCCCACTGCCCCTAAATAAGCAGGGCTAAGCAAAATGTCTTTGGTATCTTTGATATAATATTCGGCTGAACCGTAAAGGGTGCTTTTCCACAACGAAAAATCAATTCCGATATTGGTTTGTGTGGTCGTTTCCCATTTCAAATCGTCGTTTCCCGATTGAATTTTGCGATAGCCGGCAGGCAGTGTGCCGCTGTTGCCGGTAATGTCGTAAGCAGTTCCTCTGACAATATTCCAAGTCGGGTCGGCAATTCCGTAATCGGGAACATAAATCGTTTGGGTAGCGTAATTGTCGATTTCCTGATTACCGGTTTGTCCCCAACCGGCACGAAGTTTCAAATCGGAAATAATGCCTGACTTTGATTCCATAAACGATTCTTCGCTGATACGCCAACCGGCAGAGAAAGCGGGAAAAGTACCGAAACGGTTGTTTTTACCGAAACGCGAAGAACCGTCGCGGCGCACCGTTGCCGAAAGCAAATAGCGACTGTCATATACATAGTTGGCTTTCCCGAAAAACGACAGCAGGGAATAGCCCGTTTCGCCTCCGCCAACCTGCGCCTTGCCTGTACTTACGCCGGGCCACATATATTCAGGCGTTTCGACG
>JAISYG010000153.1 GCA_031270075.1 Dysgonamonadaceae bacterium | reverse complement strand
GGAGAAATCACATGGAAACGATATTCGACAATCTCGTTAAGCGGATGGTAGAATATGAACCAACAAGAAGAATATAAACCCGTTAAATGGTGCGCTCTAAGCGCCTATACCGATATTTTTTTTCATGAACAAAAAATCAATTATTTTCACTGTCATTTTTTTAATAAGTATGATAACAGTAAAAGCACAAATTGCAGGCGACTGGAAAGGTACGTTAAACGTACAGGGTATGAACCTGGAAATCATTTTCCACATCAACGAAGCCGATGGAACGTATTCCACCACAATGGATATCCCATTGCAGGGAGCGGCCGGCATTCCGGTCGAAACCACACAGTTTGCCGATAATCAACTGACGGTTGCTTCCGCTCAACTCGGTTTGAGTTATAAGGGAACCCTCAACGGCGAAACGATTACCGGAAATTTCTCGCAGGCCGGCATGGAACTCCCGCTCAACTTCACCCGGTTTGAAAGCCAATTGCCCGGCGATCCGGCGCTCGTTTCGTCCGAAGACGAACTGACGGCGCTTACCGCATTCGACAAGGGCGATTTCAAGTATCAGGTAAAGGACTATTTTGCACGTCCCAAAGCCAGTTCGTTCCAGATTTCGCCCGACGGCAAATACATGTCGTATATGGAAAAGGAAGAGGGAACAACCAAACGCCATGTGTATGTAAAAGACGTTAAAACGCAAGAAACAACGCGTATTATCGAAGAAAAAGACGAACTGATTCGAGGTTACGGTTGGGTGAACGAAAACCGCCTCGTGTATATGATGGACAAAGGCGGAAACGAAAACTACCATATCTACGCCGTCGATCTCGATGGAACGAACAATATCGATTTAACGCCTTTCGACGGGGTGCAGGCCGGCATTATCAATATGCTCAAAGACCAGAAGGATTTTGTTATTATCCAGATGAATAAAAACAACAAACAGGTTTTTGATCCCTATAAACTGAATATCGTTACCGGCGAATGGACGCAATTGTACGAAAACACCGACCTTGAAAATCCGATTTCGGGCTACGATTTTGATAAAGACGGCAACCTCCGCGCCTATTACAAAATGGTCAATGGAACGGAAGCGGAACTTTGGTACAAAGACCTGACAACAAACGAATTCAAACTCATCTATCACGGTACATGGTACGAAGGTTTCAGTATTGTTGGCTTCGATTATTCCGGAAAGAATCCCGATTATGCCTACGTGGAAACCAATGTCGGCAGCGATAAGTCAAGAATTGTCCTGTATGATTTCAAAAACAATCAAATTGTAAAGGAAATTTTCTCAAACCCCGATTATGATGTTTCGGGAATGTCGCGCTCGCGCAAACGCAATTACGAAATCGACTATTTTGCATACGAAGGCGAAAAATACATCATCGTTCCCCAAAGTTCTTTTTACAAAGACCTGAGCAAACGAATGAAAGCACAATTCGGAAACAAGGAAACACACGTGGTCGATTTCGACGACAATGAAACTACCTTCCTCCTTTCGGTTACATCCGATAAACTGTACGGAACGTATTATCAGTACGATAACAAAACAAAGAAATTCACTTTGCTCTACGATCTGATGCCGCAACTGAAAGAAGAAGACATGGCCGAAATGCGCCCTATTACGTTCACCAGCCGCGACGGACTGACCATTCACGGATACATCACTTTACCTAAAGCCGCCCTCGAAGGACGGAAAGTTCCACTTATCGTCAATCCGCACGGAGGGCCGCATGGCGTGCGCGATTCGTGGGGTTTCAATCCTGAAGCGCAATTATTCGCCAGCAGAGGATATGCCACCCTGCAAATCAACTTCCGGATTTCGGGCGGCTACGGCACCCAGTTCCTGAAAGCCGGATTCAAACAAATAGGCCGGAAATGTATGGACGATGTGGAAGACGGCGTACGCTACGCCCTTTCGCAAGGCTGGATCGACCCGGAAAAAATAGCCATCTACGGCGGCTCGCACGGTGGTTACGCCACGCTTATGGGAATGATCAAAACCCCCGAACTCTACGCCTGCGGTGTGGATTATGTAGGCGTTTCCAATATTTTTACCTTTATGAACTCGATACCCGAATACTGGAAACCTTACATCAAGATGTTGAAAGAAATCTGGTACGACATCGAAGTGGAGGAAGAAGAAGCGATTGCCCGCGAAGTTTCGCCCGTCTATCAGATCGAGAAGATACAGCGGCCGCTGTTCGTCGTTCAGGGCGCCAACGACCCGCGTGTCAATATCAACGAATCCGACCAGATTGTTACACAACTGCGAGCCAAAGGGTTTGCCGTTCCCTACATGGTAAAATACAACGAAGGACACGGTTACAGCCACGAAGAAAACCGGCTGGAACTTTATAAATGCATGCTGGGATTCCTGGCTAAGAATTTCACTAAATAATTATCAACAATGAAAAGTTTTTTCAAAATGATGCTTGCCTCCACATTGGGAGTCATCATCGCAGGTGTTATCTTAACGTTCATCTCTTTCATCCTCTTTATCGGGACGATGGCATCGCTGGGAAGTTCCACAGCCTACAACCTGCAAAGGAACAGTATTCTGGAAATTCGTCTTGACGGCGTTATTGATGATCGGAAAAGCGAAGACCCCTTCGCGTTTCTGTTCAGCAGTTATCCTCCCTCTTGCGGCCTGAATGATATCCTGGCCGCCATCGAAAAGGCAAAAGCCAACGATAAAATCAAAGGGATATACCTCTTTGCCGGCCCGATGACCAGCGGATATGCTACCGCAGAACCGATTCGCAAGGCCTTGCTGGATTTCAAAGAAAGCGGTAAATTTATCGTTGCTTATGGCGAAAACTTCACTCACCGCTCCTATTACGTCAGTTCGGTAGCCGATTCCATCTTCATGAATCCGGAAGGGACGATGGATTTCCGCGGATTGTCCTCTACCACCCAGTACAACAAGAGAATGCTGGAAAAGTGGGGCGTCGAAACGCAGATTTTCAAAGTCGGAACCTATAAATCGGCCGTCGAACCTTATCTGCTCGATCAAATGAGCGACGCCAACCGCGAACAGGTAACGGCTTTCCTCCACGATATCTGGGGAAACCTCCTGAAAGGCATTTCCGAAAGCCGCGGCATTTCCGTGGAACAACTGAACCGCTATGCCGACGAATCGCTGATCTTAGCCGCTCCCCAAAAAACAGTCGACTACCGCCTGATCGACGGCCTGCGCTATGGCGATGAAGTGGAAAATTGCCTGAAAGCCCTCGCCGGATTAAATCCGAACGATAAACTGCGCTTAGCCGGCATCGAAAACATGAAACAGATTCCCGAAGGTAAAAAGAAGCTCAGCCCGGATAAAATCGCCGTTTTATATGCCGAAGGCGACATCGTATCCGATGCGATTTCCGATTTTTACAGTTCGGGCGTTATCACCGCCAAGGAATACGTGGGCGAACTGAACAAACTAAAAGACGACGATCGGGTGAAAGCCGTGGTCTTCCGTGTCAACTCGCCGGGCGGCAGCGGTTACATTTCCGAACAAATCTGGCACGCCGTCGAACAATTGCGCGCCGTGAAGCCGGTAGTCGTATCGATGGGTGATTATGCCGCATCGGGCGGTTACTACATTGCCTGTGGCGCCAATAAAATCATTGCCGAACCCACCACTTTAACCGGTTCGATAGGCGTTTTCGGCATCGTTCCGAATGGCGCAGAACTGGCGAAGCGGATGGGCGCTACTTACGACGGCGTATCGACGAACAGGCACTCCAACTTCGTCAATGAAACACTGTCGATTCCTTTGCTGGGCATCGGATTATTGCCCGCCCGTGCGCTCAACAGCGACGAGTGTGCAATGTTCCAAGCCTATACCGAACGGTTTTACGACCTGTTCCTGACCCGCGTTTCCGAAGGCCGCGGAAAAACCAAAGCATCCGTCGACTCCATCGGCCAGGGACGTGTGTGGACAGGCAATCAGGCGTTGCAATTAGGCTTGGTCGATGCCCTGGGCGGCCTCGACACAGCCATTCGGGAAGCGGCTGCACTGGCAGAAACAACCGACTATACCGTCAGGGAATATCCGGCGCAGAAAGATTTCTGGATGAGCCTGTTTGAAGAATCTTCCGGAAGCGTTCAGGCCCGGTTGACACAGGCATTTATGGGTAAAGAATGGTACCATCAAAAGAAGATGCTGAAGGCTTGGCAAGGATATGATTACCGGCAGGCAGTGATGCCGGAGTATATTGCACAGTAGGGACGTAAAACAGGGATGCAAAATTGCAGATAGAGGCTGGTTCATAAGAGTCAGCCTCTTTTTTCTTTTCAGACGGCGAATTTTAGCTTTACCGGACAAAAAAAAATTCGTGGCGAGGATGGATTGGGTTGTTGAATCTGCGTGCGCGTTCTTCCGTATCGTCTGTTTGTCCGGCAACATTTTTTTCACTACTTTTGCTACCCAATAGAACAAACAAGCGAATCATGGAAAATCAACTGCTTATTTACAACACGCTGAGCCGGAAAAAAGAACCGTTTATTCCCTTATATCCGGAACGGGTAGGACTGTACGTCTGTGGCCCCACCGTTTACGGCGATCCGCATCTGGGACACGCCCGGCCGGCGATTACGTTCGATATACTGTTCCGGTACCTCAATCATCTGGGATACAAAGTGCGTTACGTGCGGAACATTACCGACGTGGGGCATTTAGTCAACGACGCCGATGCAGGCGAAGACAAAATCGCCCAAAAAGCCCGCCTGGAAAATCTCGAACCGATGGAAGTGGTGCAATATTACCTCAACCGTTACCACCGGGCCATGGACGCCCTCAATGTCTTACCGCCCAGCATCGAACCACACGCCAGCGGACATATTATTGAACAAATCCAATTGGTGAAAGAGATTCTGGAAAAAGGATATGCCTACGAAAGCGAAGGCTCGGTCTATTTCGATGTCGAAAAATACAACCGGGAATACCGTTACGGCGTTTTGTCCGGCCGGAACATCGACGATATGCTGAATACGACCCGCGAACTGGAGGGACAGGACGACAAACGTCATGCCGTCGATTTCGCCCTCTGGAAAAAAGCTTCGCCGGAACATATTATGCGCTGGCCCAGTCCCTGGAGCGACGGTTTCCAGGGCTGGCACCTCGAATGTACGGCTATGAGTAAGAAATATCTGAGCGAAACATTCGACATTCACGGCGGCGGAATGGATTTGATTTTCCCGCATCACGAATGTGAAATCGCTCAAAGCGTTGCTTCCACCGGCCACGAAGCCGTCCGCTATTGGATGCACAACAATATGATTACCGTCAACGGACAGAAAATGGGAAAATCGCTGGGCAACTTCATTAACCTGGAAGAATTTTTTACCGGCAATCATCGGTTGCTGACTCAGGCTTATTCGCCCATGACGATTCGCTTCTTCATCCTCCAGGCGCATTACCGGAGCACGGTCGATTTCAGTAACGAAGCTTTGCAAGCTTCCGGGAAAGGACTTGCCCGCTTGCTGGAAGCTTACGACACTATCGGTCGCATCGTGCCTCAGGCGGCGGATCCGGCGGTTTCCATCGCCGAATTGCAACAAAAATGCTTCGAAGCAATGAACGACGATTTGAATACACCCATCGTCATCGCCTGTCTGTTTGAAGCCGCCCGCATCGTCCATTCCGCTTTGGCCGGCAATATCAGTCTGTCGGCTGAACAGCTAAGCGATTTAAAATCTTTATTTGATTTATTCCTGTTCGATTTGTCAGGCATAAAAAACGAAGCGAAAGCCAATAACACCTCTTACGATTCGTTTGCCAAAGCCATCGATATGCTGCTGCAAATACGCCAGCAAGCCAAACAAAACAAGGATTGGGCTACTTCCGATAAAATACGCAACGAGCTGACGGCTTTGGGCTTCGACATTAAAGATACGAAAGACGGTTTTGAATGGAAGCTCAATTAGCTTTCTCATGCAATTAATTGTAACTGCCGACGGCTCCCACACGCTCTACCTGCCGGAAATGGACGAGCATTATCACTCCATCCATGGTGCTGTTCACGAATCGAAACACGTTTATATTGAAGCGGGACTGAATCAATGCCTTAAAACCCGGATTCACGTACTGGAAATGGGCTTCGGAACCGGATTAAACGCTTTCCTCTCTGCCTTGGAAGCCCGGAAACGAGGCATTCAGGTAGTGTATACCGGCTTGGAAAAAGATCCCGTTCCGGACGAAACCATCGCAAAGCTCAATTATCCGGGCAACAACAGCGAACTGTTTCACAAGATTCACGCGGCGGAATGGGGAAAAGCCCTGTCGATTGATACTTTTTTCACCATCGAAAAGATACGTACCGACTTCCGTGATTTTTCTTTTCCCGGGCCCTACGATGTGGTATATTACGACGCCTTTGCGCCCGACAAACAAGCCGAAGTGTGGTCGCAGGAATTATT
>JAISYG010000110.1 GCA_031270075.1 Dysgonamonadaceae bacterium | reverse complement strand
ATCTACCACACGGTGCAGGGGATGGCGAGCCAAGCCCGTCCTGACAGAAAACCCGGCTGTCCTGACAGAAAGCGTAGGCCGGAGCCGGCCTTTGTTTTTGTAACTTGTTGATTCTAAGTATTTCGGGGGGGGGAAGGCATAAACAAAATTTGAGAAATTCTCAAATAGCGCTTAGGATAGAGGCTCCAATCTTGTCTGTTTATTGCTATCCCGTACATGGCTTTTCTCTCTTTTATATAACTGATATTGTAAAATATTTTACATATTTCACTGATTACAAATAATTTCACGAGGCAAAGATAAGGTTTATTTATTATATAAACCAAATTTCATTTGAATAAATTACCGGTTTTTCCGTCAAAATAAAGTACTTTTGCGTAAAATTTCGTTATGCAACTGCTCTGTCCTCCTCATTGGCGCGATTACGAACTGCTGGATTCCGGCGATTACGAAAAGCTGGAACGCTTTGGAGAATACATCCTGCGCCGTCCGGAACCGCAAGCCGTATGGCGGAAAGCGCTTCCCGAAAAAGACTGGGAATCCCAACCGACTGCGTGGTTCAAAAAAGGAAAAGGAAAAACCGGCGGGGAAGGCAACGAAAAAGGGGAATGGATACTGAAATCCGGAATGCCGCAACAGTGGTGGGTCGATTATTCGTATCATTCTCTGCACATTCGTTTTCGTTTGGGATTGACGGCCTTTAAGCACGTCGGACTTTTCCCCGAACAGGCCGCTAATTGGAATTATATCTACCACACGGTGCAGGGGATGGCGAGCCAAGCCCGTCCCGACAGCATTCAAGTACTGAATCTTTTTGCCTACACCGGCGGAGCCTCGCTGGCGGCCAAAGCGGCCGGAGCCGATGTAAGCCATGTCGATTCGGTCAAACAGGTGCTGAACTGGGCGCGCGGAAATATGGAGATTTCCGGTTTGAGCGATATTCGTTGGGTGTGCGAAGATGCTTTGAAGTTTGTCAAACGGGAAGTGAAACGAGAAAAACGCTATCAAGGCATTATCCTCGACCCTCCGGCTTACGGCCGCGGCCCCGACGGAGAGAAATGGATGCTGGAAGAGCATATCGCCGAACTGATGGAAGCTTGCAGCCGTTTATCGGACGAAACCGGCAGTTTTTGTGTACTCAATCTCTATTCGATGGGCTTTTCGGCATTGGTTGCCGAAAATTTAATCCAAAATTATTTCCCGAAAGCGATGCCTGTCGAATCCGGTGAATTATATTTGCCGGATAAAGCGGGAAGAAAACTTCCGTTAAGTGTATTCAGTCGGTTTAATAATGTATTATGAAGCAATATTTAGATTTATTACAGCGCGTGCTCAATGAAGGCGTAAAAAAAGAAGACCGCACCGGCATCGGCACGTTCAGTGTATTCGGCCACCAAATGCGCTTCGACCTTTCCGAAGGTTTTCCGGTGCTAACCACCAAGAAACTGCATCTGAAATCCATTATCTACGAGTTGCTCTGGTTCCTGAAAGGCGATACGAATATACAATATCTGACCGACAACGGCGTAAGGATTTGGAACGAATGGGCCGACGCTAACGGCGATTTAGGGCCGGTCTACGGCTGCCAGTGGCGCTCGTGGCCTGATTACAACGGCGGACACATCGACCAGATTTCGGAAGCGGTAAATGCCATTCAAAATAATCCCGATTCGCGTCGCATTATCGTCAGCGCTTGGAATGTGGGCGATATCCCGCAAATGAAACTGCCGCCTTGCCACTGTTTTTTCCAGTTTTACGTGGCCGACGGCAAATTATCTTTGCAACTGTATCAACGCAGTGCGGATATTTTCCTCGGTGTGCCGTTCAATATTGCATCCTATGCCTTGTTGTTGAAAATGATGGCGCAAGTAACCGGTTTGCAGGAAGGCGATTTCGTGCATACTTTGGGCGATGCGCATATTTACACCAATCACCTGGAGCAGGTGCAGTTGCAACTGACGCGCGAGCCGAAACGGCTGCCCGTAATGCGAATCAATCCGGAAGTAAAATCTCTTTTCGATTTTCGCTACGACGATTTTGAATTGACCGGGTACGACCCGCATCCGCATATCCGGGGTGAGGTGGCGGTGTAACTTATACCCCAATAGATTGAAAAACGCATGAAAATATCAGTTATAGTTGCTTTAGGTAAGCACAACGAAATCGGGAAAGGCAATGACTTACTGTGTTATCTGCCTGCCGATTTGAAGCATTTTAAGGAAATTACATCGGGACATACCGTTATTATGGGTCGCAAGACTTTCGATTCGCTACCCAAAGGCCCCTTGCCCAACCGGACGAATATGGTCGTTAGCCGCCAACCGGATTTAAAGATCGAGGGCGCCCTTGTTTGTCCTTCACTCGATGCTGCCCGATTGAAATGTATGGAGGAAGAGGAAATTTTCATCATTGGCGGCGCCCAAATATACCGGCAGGCTTTACCTGTGGCCGACAAACTTTACTTGACAAAAATTCATGCGGCATTTCCCGAAGCCGATGCGTTTTTCCCCGAAATCAATTATCAAGAATGGCGGGAAGTCCGTCGCGAACTGCATCCCGCCGATGAAAAACATCCTTATTCTTTTTCTTTTATCGAACTTGAAAGATGATTCGGCGTCAGCGGCGCTTTTTTGAAATGGTCGATGCGGTCGCTTTGAATTTGCATATCGTCGAATAAAATAGCGTCCGGTGTAATTGTTGTCAGTAGATTGCCTGCAATTGTATTGTAAATCAATTCTTTGTTTGAAACGCCGATGATTTTTTTGAATATTTGTGTATCCAGATTATTGATTTCCGCCGACCGCACTCGCGTTTCGGAACCATCGGAAAGATTTACCTTATATAATGAATGGGGCGACGAACCGGATATTTTCCGAACAATATAAGCATAATCGTAGCCTTCCTGTTGAGCGCGGTTCAGTAATTCCTTTTTTAATTCGGCATAAGTCTTTGTGCGCGTATCCGATAGACGTATGACACCGGTATTAATACCACTTCCCAAAGCAGGGCCTAACAGAGCGTGTCCGTTGGAATGAGGTACTTTCGGGGTTGGAATCCGGTCGCTCAACAGGGTCATCAACAGGCCGTTTTCGACCAAAGTCAGACGAGCCGGCGGGACCACTCCTTGTCCGTCGATCGGAGCGTAGCCAAATAATTTTACTCCATTGTATTCCGGTGTGCCGGTCAGGTCTTCGATAGTGATTTCGCGAGCGGTAATTCGCTTGCCCATCATTTCTTCAATGCCGTTTCCACCGTATGAAAAACCGGTGGTTGTGAGCGGTTTGCGTTCGGCTATCAAAGAAATATTGTTTCCACCGAAGAAACCGGTGTAAAACAGGGTGGGTACCGCTAAGCCTTCAAACAAAATCGGTCCCGAATAGGCATCTTTTAATTTGGGAGCATGCATTTCCTCTATTACATCAGCCGCTAATTTGCGGCATTCGGCTTGCATGGTTTTCACCGGAGGTAATTCATCGGAATGGGCATAGACAAAATCGAAACTGTCGCTGAGGTCTTCCCCTTCTTCCGTTTTTCCGTTCACCGAACAACTGACATACACAAACGACAAGGGATAGGTAAATTCGCTGCCTTCTGTGTTGTAAAAATAAATCGTTGCATCAAACAGTTGAACCACCAGATTGGATCCCAATATTTCGGGATATTCGTTGAAAACAGAGGAAGCCGTTTGGGCATATTCTTCGTAGCGCGATGGGTTGAAATCCAAATTTTGTTTCGGAAAATGATTCGGTTTTACAACGGGCGTTTTATCCCAATCGGGTAGTTCCAGATCTTTGGGGGGAATATTTAATTGTTTGATAGTCGCCATTTTTTGTTCGTAAGTTTCAGCGGCGCTTTTGTAGATGGCGTCCAAATCTTTCCAAATCGTGTAGCGGATGCCGCGGTCGTCGTTGTCAATAATGGGAGAACCGTCATAGCCGGATGCTCCGCCGGTTGTTCCTTCAAAGTTTTCGTCCGTACATTGGTAGTCGCCCATCAGCAAGCGAGCGTTAGATGCGCGCGAGTGGTTCCGTTTGGAGTTGGTCAAACTGCCGTGCGAAGCGGTAATCCATAGTTGCCGAATATCTCCGATGGTGTATGCGATGAAGAATGGCGATTGTAATCCATCCATTTTCAAGTTGTTTAATCCGCGGTTGACTTCTTTTTTCATGGCTTTCAAAAGAACGGTATCATCCGGTAAAGAGCTATCGGAAGACGTTGGTTCGGGTTTAGGCAATAGAATGGGCGGTGTTTGATTTTTAGGTCGTTTTTGCGTTTCAATTTGTTTGACGAATAGAGCGGGGGCTACACAAGATACGGGTATCGATCCCGATTCCGCTCCGCACATTCCGTTGAAAATGGCATAGCGGTCGCCGCAAGCTTCAATTTGGGAGAACATGGCCAAAGGCGTACCGACCATATCGACGCCGCGTACCAGTTCATTGGGGCGCCCGTCCGTATAAATGCGATACACAATTAAAGGCGTAACATTGAATGAATTAGGTGAATAACGACTTGTATTGGTAAATCCGCCGGACACATCCTTGAAATAATAAGCATATTCCTTTTTTTGTGCTTTGGCTTCTTTGCGTAATTTTTTTATTAAATCTTCGTCCGAAAAACGTTGAGAACTTTGTATCAACATATTGGATTGGCGGGAAATGGGTGGATAACCGATGCCGCTCCGGCCGTGTCCGTTGGAATGGCTGTGCCCTTCGATGGGTGTCCGGCTCATCAGGAAATGGTTCAGGATACCGTTTTTTACCACTTCCACTTTTTGAGCGGGAATCCCTTCGTCGTCAAAGGCGTAATAGCCCGTTAAAGGTTTGCTTTCATAATACCGGAGCGTAGGATCGAAAGTGACGGAAAGATGTTTCGGCAGTACAACTTCTCCGATTTTTTTCTTGAACGTTTGGGCGTCGTTTTCCTGTTTTAGACGGGCACCTTCCACGCGATGACCGAAAATTTCGTGGAAAAACACGCCTGCTGCTTCCGGAGAAAGGATAGCCGGTCCTGTGAAAGATTCTACCACAGGAGCCTTCCGTAAAGCTGAAAGGGTAGCGCTGATTTCACGCGCCGCTTGTAACACTTCTTCGTCGGAGGGTAGTTCATCTAACGAAAATGCTCGCCACGACTTTGCTAAAGGTAAGTCCATTCCGTCTTCGGCAATCGTGTGAGCCGATACAACTAATTGTATGTTGACGGCGTTTTGCGCCATTTCCCGTCCTTCCGTATCCACAAAAATGATTCTTGACAGTCCGGTGGAGAAATAAGCTACACCTTCTTGAAGGTCGTCGTTTTCGTCGAATAGAGCCGAATACTTGCGTACTTTTTCTTCCCATACTTTGGGGTCGATTTTCAAGTCGGCCCATGCAAGCGGTTGTTCGTAATGATTGATTACCGGTTCGTGGGAAAAATCGGGCGATGTATCTTCCTGTTTCACTTTGGCTGCCAGGTTGGCTTTCACTTGTTCGTAAGTTTGGATGCCTTCTTTGTATAACTCATCCAATTGCAGCCAGATAGAATTTCGTAACAAGCGGTCGTTGAATTCGTAGGGAATATAATTACCCCTCACATGGATGCCCGAACCACCCCCACCGGATTCCCGTAATTCGTGGGAATTATCGAGCGTATAATCGCCCACTCGCAAACAGGCCGTTACTATCCGCGAAGGCGACTGGAGCGTTGCTTCTTGCTGCAACCGTCCCAGATTTGCGCTGGTGTGAATAGCTTGTACCTCATCCAGACGGACAAAACCGTAATAAGCGGGAATCGGCTGAGCGCTCAATTCTTTGAAATTCCGGTTCAATTCGGTTTTAACTGTATTGAAAACAGGGTCTTGGGCGGGACTCATTGCTATTCCTGTGAATAGGAAAGATAGGGCAATCAGAAAATGTTTGTTCATTTTTTATTATTTGATTTCAAAAAAGTGGGACAAAGATACATATAAATATTGTTATAATTTGTTGGGGTTTACAGGTGGAAAATTAAATTTAGTGAAATTGTCGGTATTTTTTATCGCATGTCATTCAAACCGGCTCTTCAATACCTCCGACAGGGGCGTTTTGCAAATCTTCGATTCGATCCACGCCGTAAAATCAAAAAATTTGAGTATTTGGTTTTCAAATACGCTGTTGCGGATATCCGTCAATTCCGGCTCGATTTTCAGGCGTAGTTTTTCCCTGCCGCCGCTGTTTCGCAATTCGTTTTTATTTATGTTCAAAAGAGTTATAATTAAGTGTTCCGAATGGTAAGCTTTTTTGTCCCGGGATATTTCCCGCTTGATGGAACGACTTTCCGTACGGACGTATTCCATATTGTTGAGTTCGTAATGGATAATCAGATT